>CAZTBQ010000001.1:0-14770 GCA_964612445.1 uncultured Candidatus Saccharibacteria bacterium
CCGGACACGTTGTTCTTTCAACGTTGCATACGAATAATGCTGCCGGTGTTATTCCAAGGCTTATGGACATGAAGGTTGAGCCTTTTTTGTTGCCGTCTGCTTTAAACTTAATGATATCTCAAAGAATAGTTTCAAAAGTTTGCGAAAATTGTAAGCAGGAAGAAGTGGCTTCGGAGGCGCTGCAAAAAATTATCGGCCAGGTGCTTGTAGGATTGTCCGAGGAAGACAGAGAGGGCTTTGTCGCACCGTACAAAATTTACCATGGAGCCGGTTGTGAAGTTTGTAAAGGCAGAGGAACAATAGGGCGAATGGCAATATTTGAAGTTTTAAAAATGACTTCAGAGATGGAGGAGACTGTTTTGAATAGCCCAACTATTCAAAAAATATTAGCTGAAGGCAAAAAACAGGGAATGGTTACTATGAGAGAAGATGGGGTGATTAAGGCTTTAAAAGGGTTGGTGACCATGGAGGAAGTTCTTAGGGAAACGGAATAGGGCGCACAACTTAAATCTAGGATGAGCCGCTAACAAATCCCCAGAATGGGAGGATTTGTTTTTGTGAATTGGTTATAATTAGTTTATGAATAAAAAAGTTTTAGGGTTTTTGGGAGTGTTTGTGCTCTTGGTCGTTGGAGCTGCAGGCGTTTCTCTTGCCCACAAAGTTTTAGCGCAAGCCGCGGGGTGTTCTGTTTTGCATACGTTTACCCCAACAACTATAAATTCTGGAGAGTCATCTACAGAGATCTATTCATTTATAAATTGGGACCAGGATAAATATGACTACGCCTGGGACTGTGGAGGTGGGAGGGGCGGAACAATAAATTCTGCTTTTCAAGTCAAAACTGTAACTTCCGGAGATTTTTTCCCGGTTGGGCAAACTACAACTTGTACGGTGGCGGCAACTCCTAAAGCTGGATCTGGAGTGGTCGGATGTTCAGCATCCGCAAGTCTTACCGTTCAGGCTGCAGCTCCGACGACATATAGTTGCGGGGGGAGCATTCCTGCGGGTGCAACTGCTTGCAGTGGAACTATAACTTCTGGACTCGCAGTTCCTCAAAATTGGGCACTAGATTCAAGCTGTAGTGCCGCTAGTAACATTTGTAAATATAAAGAGTCAGCGCCACCACCTTCAGGTTCGGGAATTAATTGTTCGGTTTCACCATCTACAAATTCTGCTCCTCAAGGAAGTTCGGCATCATATGTCTTGAGAAATAATTCCACCGAAGGAGTTTGGGCTGGAGTCTTTCCGGGAGGAGGAAATGTAACCGTTAAGGTTGACGGGGGAGTTGTGGACGCTCATCCAAGAGAAGATCGAGGAAAGATATATTTGAATAGTGGGCAGTCTACGACTTTCACGGTTAATGCGTTTTCTAAAGATAGAGATCTAACCTATCCTGCAAATCCAGGATCTTATGCAGGATCGGTAACTTGTGCAAAAACTGATCCATATGAAGTTTTGCCAGTAGGAACATTCCAAAGCGTTGGTTTTAATTTCACTGTTTTAGACGCTGGGCAAAAGACTTGTGGACTGGAAACCATATCAACTCCAAATAATTATGCAACCGTTCTTCAGGGAGAAAGCAAGGATTTCACATTTAGATATAGTGGTTCAACTGGGGGAAGGGCATTTTTCAATCTTAATCAAAATATCGAGGGAGTAACCTTTTCGATTTCGCCATCTGGCGCAACTCTTAAGGAGGGAGATATGGTAAGAATTACCGCTTCTGCTTCTTACGGCGCCCCATTGAAATCATATTATCCAGCGGGGCAGTTTGAGCCTAGTCCACTTTCTTATGGGTGTGAGATTGATGGGAAGAAGACTAATTACGATGGATATGATTTTGCTGTAATTCAGGCTGGCTCAACAGCGTTTACCGGTTACGAACCAGATGGTCCACTCCAAATTGGTGTGACCCCAAATCCGTCTGGGTTAGCAGTGAAGAAGGGAGATAAATATACTTTCGATGTCACATTAAATAACCCTGGGAATTATTCTGGGAAAGCAGCTTTAAAGCTTTATGATGTTCCGGCGGGAATAAGCGCAGATTTAAAAATGGACTCGGATTATATTCCTGCCAGAGGGAATATAAAAGGAGTGATGACTTTGAATGTTACCGGCAGAGTGCCTTCTGGACAAAATCGGTTGATATTAAAATTTGAGACCGGCGATAATTATAGACAGTGTAAAGCCGGAGTGGATTATCTCTGCATGATGCGAGCCTTATATAACGACAGCAAAGCTTTTTCCATTTCTGGATCGGATTCTAATTTTGGAAATACAGATATTCCTTTGGCTATAAACGCAGTTGAGCCGAGCGTCTTGAAACGAACAAAGGTTATGCCCGGAGGAGTGCCGCAGGAGAATATGGGATTTTTACTGATGAATGTACAGTACGGGACTACTCCATTTATTTCTGCGGACGTGCGAACTTCTGCTCCAGATTTTTGTTATCCTCCAAATAGCGGAAACTGTCCCGGTGGAGGTAAGGCAGAGAGGTGGTATGTTTCCAAGATAGATTTAAACGACCCGCTCAATCCAGGATTTGCTCAAAATAAATTGTGGGTGATGCAGGATGGTGATGATATTGCCGGTGACGATGGGGGACATCACGAGCCAACTGCAGTTGGAATGAGCAGAGACGGAACTATCGCCATGGGAAGTCATCATCAGGGATTAATAAAAATGTCTTCAGCTCAAAGTCCATCATTCAGCAAAATGAACGTAGGCACTTTCGAAGATAGCCAGTTTTTTGTGCTTGATTCTGGCGCGGACACTTTTAGAATAAATGCCAACGCATATCATGGCATATTTACGAAACAGTCAGGATATACTATTCAGACAGTATCTAGATTGGGGAGAGAATATGAAGAATATGTGGCTGCTCCTTTGCCAAGAAATATCCCGCAGATAAATGATCAATATCCAATACTTGCACCTATTCGTGCAATTGACGGCGAGAGTTCGGATGGAGTTGTTGTTGTGGGTAATGGTGGAGCAAATACCGGCACGGTTGTTAGTCCGACACTAAGAAAATATTCCGATATTTCAATTTATTCTTTGGATCGAAGCGTCGCGCTTGGCAAGGCAGCTCTTCCTGGGTTCGATAAATATTATATGTATGGCAGTTTGCCATTTGGTTTTGAAACTCCAAACGGAAAATATGCTTTAGTTGTGGTCAGGGACACTGCCCCTGGGAGCATCAACGTTGGCAAAAGAGTTTTATATCTTTATAAGTTGGATGTGGCCGCGAAAAAACTAGTTCCGATTATCGAGCAGGCAAGGTTGAGCGAAGGTGGTAGAGTCGCGGACATTACGCCAATAAGTGTTTCTGGAAAAGATTTCTTGATGGTGTTCACTAATCGCTTTGAGACTGGCAAGCAAGCAGAGTCGAGAGTCGCAATTTATTCAATGGACGAATTGAAGACTGGGAAGGTGCGAGATATTGCAAGCGGTTCAATTTCTTCAATGAAGCAAATTCGAAATGCCGAGTCACTTATTAAGAATGGAGAGACATATGTTTATACTGTTGATGAGCAGGGCGGATTCTTGGTTTGGAAATTCGATAAGCAGAGTTTGAGCGCTACCGGAATTCCTGTGTTGGGCGGAGGAGGAGGGAGCTCCGGTGGATCTACTGGCGGGGGAGGTGGAGTGCCACCTACGCCAACTTACGATTGTAATTTCGATTTGGTATTTATTCCGTCTAGCCTGACCGTGAGGCAGGGAACTTATTACGCGAATTACACGATTAAGGCAAACAGCACGAGCGTGAACGCGTTTTGTACCATTTCCATCGTTCCTCCGTCGCAGAATAATATTAAGTCTGATTTCGTTAGTACTTTAGTGGTGTCGCCGAACGGGCAGGCAAGCATGCTGTTGAATGTTTCGAAGGCCGCCAAGGGGACGTATGATTTGCCAATTAAGGCTGCTGCTCCGGGAGTTCCAGCAAAAAACTATATGGTTAAGCTTACAATTGAATAAGTAGAAACTTATAACTAATTACTAATAACTGATAACAAAAGGCATCCAACGCCTTGGGCTTTATTAGTTATTAGTGATAAGTCATTAGTTGTGTATTTGTTTATTCTTTTGTTGTGATAGAATATCTATATGGATTACAGTGAAAAACTTAAAGAGATTTTGGTTACCGCAGCAAAACAGAATGCTTCAGATATTCATATTGCTGTTGGGCGAAGGCCAACTTTGCGTGTAGACGGAGTGTTGGTCGCAATTTCTAAAGAAGATATTTTAACTCCGGAAGATTCCAACGGACTTATTAATGCGTTAACAAACGATGCTCAAAAAGCTAGATTGGAAGTTGATAGGCAGGTAGATTTCGCATATTCCTTCGAAGATAAAATTCGCTTCAGGGTAAACGTCTATTACCAAAAAGGATATTTAGCAGCGGCGCTTCGATTGATCTCTTCGAGGATCAGAACTATCGATGAATTGGGACTGCCTCCGATTTTGCACGATTTTGCAAAATTATCTCAAGGATTTATTTTGGTGGTGGGGCCTGCCGGTCATGGAAAATCTACGACTCTTGCCTCTGTTTTAGATGAAGTAAATCACCTTCGCGGCGATCACATCATTACTGTTGAGGATCCAATTGAATATTTATTTACTCAAGACAGGTGTATTATTTCTCAAAGAGAAGTCGGCAACGATGTTCCAAGTTTTGACGCCGGACTAAGAACAGTTTTAAGACAAGACCCGGACGTTGTTATGATTGGTGAAATGCGCGACGCAACTTCCATCGCAACCGCGATGACTTCGGCGGAAACTGGTCATTTGGTTTTCTCGACACTACACACTAACTCCGCTTCCCAGACTATCGATCGTATCATCGATTCTTTTCCGGCAGAGCAGCAGGGGCAGGTAATTTCACAGCTAGCTTCAACTTTGGTTGCAATCGTGTCTCAGCGACTTTTGCCGAAAATGGGCGGAGGTCGTGTGGCGGCGATGGAAATTATGTTAGTGAATCCTGCAATTAGAAATCTAATTCGAGAAAGAAAAGTTTATCAGATTGATTTGGTTATCGAGACATCTCTTCAGGAGGGAATGATAACTTTAAATAGATCATTGGCGAATTTGGTTAAAGAAAAACAGGTTTCATTGGAAAACGCGGAGTTATATTCCATTAATCCCGCAGAACTTAGAATATTGTTGGAGAGAATGTAGAAAAACGTAAGTTTTTCTATCGAGTACGTAAACCGGGGATAAACAAGTTAATTTATTGCAGAAGGGATATGCTTGCGAGTCGCGGGAATGCTGTGCAAAATCAAGTTTGCGTGCTTGATATAAGACCTTTTCATTAACTAATAAACTTTTATGTATTACGTATATTTTATCAGAAATACTAAAACTGGAAGACCATATCTGGGATATACCCAGGATTTAAAGAGGAGGTTGGTCGAGCACAGTGCTAAAAATCCTGAGTTGTTGTATTATGAAAGCTATAAGGCGAAAACGGATGCGCGAAGGAGAGAGAAAATGTTGAAGCAGCGCGGACAGGCGATAAAACGTCTTAAAGAAAGAATAAAAGACAGTCTATTATAAAAGTTTATGTGCTTGGTGAAAAAATAACCGAGCACATGGTATGTACTCGGTTCATGCAAGCATGAAATTCAAATATAAGGCAAAAACAAAAGAGGGAGAGGAGCAGGTTGGTTTTGTTGAGGCTGGTGGAAAAGATTCGGCGATAACTATTTTGGCCAGCCATGGTCTTTTTATTCTTAGTCTTGAGCCGGTTTCTAAGCCGGGATTTTTTGATAGAATTTCAACTTTTTTTGGGAGAGTAAAAAGAAAAGATTTGGTGGTGTTTACTAGGCAGATGGCGATTTTGATGGAAGCAGAACTTCCGCTTACGACTTCAATCCAAACTTTGCATAAGCAGACAACGCATGTGCAGTTAAAAGAAGCGGCATATCAAATGATGCAGGATATCGATTCTGGGTTGGCGTTTTCTCAAGCTTTGGCGCGACAACCGCATGTTTTTCCGGAATTTTTTGTGAGCATGATTCGTTCCGCAGAGGTCACCGGAAATTTGGCGAAAGTTATTGGGTTCTTGGCGGACTATCTGGAGAAAGAGGATATACTCTCCAGCAAGGCAAAGTCGGCAATGATTTATCCTCTGGTAGTATTGGGTCTTTTCGCTGTGGTGGTTGTTATTATGTTGACTTTTGTTTTCCCTCAAATTTTACCGGTATTTAGCGAGTCGGGAGTTGAGCTTCCGGCATTCACTAAGGTGATGCTTGGCACTGGGCAATTTATTAGTGAGTGGTGGTTTGCGCTTTTATTCTTACTGGCAATCCTCGCTGTTGCGGCGGTGGACTACTTTCGCTCTCCGGAAGGAATCGCATTTTTGGATGATTTAAAAATTCGTCTACCGATTATAAAAAGAATTTACGTCCCCTTAACTCTGACCCGCTTTGCTAGCACGGCATCAATGTTGCTGAAAGGGGGCGTTCCAATTACGCAGGCAATCGAAATTGTTGGTCAGACAATTGATAATGTTTTGTATAGAGATTTGTTTCACGAAGTTTCCGAAAGAGTTAGCCAAGGAGAGAGGTTGGCGGATGCTCTTGCCGCTTATCCAAAATATTTTCCACCGTTGGTTTATCAGATGATTGCAGTTGGAGAAACCACCGGACAGGTTGATCAAATTCTTATTAAGGTTGGAGATTTCTATGGCAGGGAAGCGGATAGTCTGGTTTCCAATTTGGTGGAGCTTATTCAGCCGGTACTGATGATAGGAATCGGTGTCTTGGTGGCGTTGCTGTTTGCTTCGATTTTGTTGCCACTTTATCAGCTTACGTCTTCTATCCAATAGCCCTTGCTTTCCCAATAAAAAGTCATTTATGATATAATAAAAGCAAATGAAAAACATGTTTACTAAAAAAGGTTTTACGTTAATTGAAATTTTAATCGTTGTGGCGATTATCGGTATTTTGGCATCGGTGGTGGTCGTTGGGTTGGGCCCGGCCCAAAAGAAGGGTAGGGATTCCCGAAGAGTTTCAGATTTAAGATCTGTCCAGAATGCACTTGAGCTTTATTATGGAAAGAACGGACAATATCCAATCGTTGGTGTTGGTTCTTGGGACGAATTTGCAGCGGTGTTGACGGGGGCTGGAATAGGTACTAGTCAGATTCCTAACGATCCAACTACTACAAAGGATTATGTTTACAGGGTGGATGCCGCTGGGACTACCTATGTTCTTGCCGCTCAGCTCGAAGATGCAGGTGGTAGCATAATGAACTCTAGCTTTACAGGGGGATTGCCAGATACTGGGACGACTGTTCCGGGTGGCGCTGCATGCGGGGCTGCTGGTTTCTATTGTTTAACTTTGTAATTTATGGAGATATTTTTCAGATTTATAATCGGACTAGCGTTCGGAAGTTTTCTGAATGTAATTGCATTTCGCTACGACCCAGACAAGTTTATTTTTAATAGTAAGACTTTAGGCGGAAGATCGAAGTGCGACCATTGCCATAAAACTTTGCGCTGGTTTGAGCTGTTGCCACTTGCAAGCTACTTAATTCAAGGCGGCAAGTGCCGACACTGTAAAGTAAAACTTAGCTTAATTCACCCTGCGGGAGAATTAATAATGGGCTTGATTTTCGCATTTTTGCCGGAGAGAATTGCTTCATTTGGAATGCCGGGTGCCCCGCTTTATTCTCCGGAAGTTTTTTTGTGGTTATTGGTAGTAATTACTTTTTATTTGTTAAGTTTTATTGATTTGCGATTGCACATTGTTCCGGACGAGGGGAATTTATTTTTGGTTATCCTGGGGGCAGTTGCAACATTTGTTTACCCGATCAAAGCTCTTGGAGTAAAAGTTTTTTCTTTCCTTGGGCCATATGCAAATCTTTTTGGATTCCAGGACGGCGCATGGGCGAACAGGTTGTTAGCAACAATTCTTGCGATGATATTTTTTGGGTTTCTAATTTTGGTGACTCGCGGTAGGGGAATGGGCGTCGGTGATTTAAAAATGAGCATCGGTTTGGGGCTTCTTTTTGGCTGGCCGGATATTTTGGTGGTGATCGGCTTGGCTTTTGTTTTGGGGGCAATTTTGGGAATTTATTTAATCGCATCAAAAAATACAACGCTCAAGACGGCTGTGCCGTTTGTGCCATTTTTGGTTTTGGCATCATTTATAGTTATATTTTTTGGCAAGGAGATTGTTACTGCTTATTTTAACTTTCTAGCTCCTACCATAGGGTAGGGCGGGTCATTTTACTATCCGGCTTTCTCCCCAGCTTATTTTGAGGATGTTTTGTTGTATAATTAATAGGTGAGAAAAGTGTCAAGAAAAAAATGGATTAGACAGGCCCACCATAAATATGGATTCACGCTTTTAGAGATTTTAGTGGTTTTGGGAATAACGACATTTTTGACCGGAATGGTTTTAACATATGGATCGCGCGGAAGAAATCAAACCTCTCTTTATGTTGAGCAAGCAAAGCTGGCACAAATAATTTTGCGCGCCAAATCTCTTTCGGTGGCGACATACAATAAACCAGATATCCCTTGTGGCTACGGAGTAAGTGTGGATTATGACGAGAACTCTTACGAGCTGTTTTCATATAAACCCTTGGATTGTTTTAGTATTAAGTCTTCCGGCATAGTAAGGGACGAATTAAATAAATATGTGGTTGTTGAAAAATATGTTGTTGCTCCAGGAGTCAAGCTTTATCGAAATGTTGAGGATTCTGATGCTACGCTTTCTACGGTTTTTTTCTTGCCGCCAAATCCGGAAACATATCTTTGGGCTGAAACTTTTGGTTTCACGGGTAATCCAGTAATCGTAAGGTTGGGAGCCGTGGATGGTTCTTTGTATATGCCGATTCAGGTTACAGCTGGCGGGCAAGTTGGTTATTAAAATGGTTAGATTGTACTCACTATAAATAAATGAAGCGAATATTTTTTAAAAAAGATGGGCAGATGTTGATTGAGCTGATGGTAGCTTTAGGAGTTTTAACCATTGGTTTTTTGGGTATGGTTTCGCTTCTTTCTAAGGCCGTAGCCTTAAATAGAACAATATCCGAAAATTATCAGGCAACGTATTTGGCGACAGAGGGAGTTGAAATTATGAAAAATCTGCTTGACGCAAATTTACTGCAGTCACAAAGCTGGAACTCCGGGTTTGGTACAAATAAAACTTATGAAGTTGATTTTGATTCCAGTTGGGCGAGCGGCAAAGAGCCCAAAGAAATTTTAAATAATAGTGATTTGAGAAAAATCAAGATGGATGCGAATGGATTTTTTAATTATACAGATGGCTCTGTTACGCCGTTTACACGAAAAATAGAAGTTGAGCTAATAGGCTCCTACGAGATTAGGGTCAACTCAATTGTCAGTTGGATTTCCCGAGGAGGAGGAAATTTTGAAACAAATATCGAAGACCATTTCTATAATTGGAGATAGGCGCGCGAAGCGCGACTGATAACTTATTACTAATAACCAATGACAAAAGCAATTAACAACTTATCTCAAATGTCCAGTAACAGAAACATAAAGACAAATAAATTCTTTGGCCGATTTTGGGTTAAAGGTTATAAGTCATCAGTTATCAGCTCCTCTAAGGGTTTTACTCTTGTGGAGCTCTTGATAGCCATCGGCTTATTCAGCGTGGTTATTACGATTGCTATGGGTGGTTTTGTGCGCGCGCTTCGAAGTCAGCGCCAGGTTGTTGCTTTAATCGCCGCGAACAGTAATGTCAGCTTGGTTATGGAGCAGATGTCGCGTGAGATGAGAACAGGATATTATTTTTGCGAAAGCACTTTGCCAACTCCTTGCGATCCAGGTAATAATAATATTTCATTTTTGAATGCTAAAGGAGAAAATATAGTTTATTATGCCGAGGCCTCCGAAGGTGGGAATGGACGAATATTCCGAAAGGTGGGTGGCGAGTCTGGAAATCAGTTAACCGCGGACAATGTTAATGTTCGGAATTTAAAGTTTAATTTGCGCGGAGGAGTTTTAGATGTAAATTATCCTGCGCGAGTGGTGATTCGGGCGAGCGTTAGCCCGGCAGGAAACTTCTTTAATGTTTCGGATGTAGTGACAAGCATTCAAACGACAGTTAGCACTCGAGGGTTTGGATCGTAGCGCGTAGCGCGACGGATAACTAGTTACTTATAACTAATAACTCATCACAAAATACGAATTTCTATATTTTTAATTTTTTGGTTATTAGTTATAAGTGATTGTCATTTCTTGTTATAAGTTATTAGTCATCAGTTATTTGTTCTTCTATGTGCAAAACTTGAGTATCGGTTTAATCCGTTGTGCTATAATAAATCTATGCAAAATAAACGTAATTTATATATTGCTTTAGGGCTTGCCGGTTTGGCAATAGTGATTTTGGTTGTTGGTCTTACATATAAAAACTGGGGAGGAGGCACGACCCCGGGAGGGGAAGTGAAGTTTGAGAAAACTGAAGCCCCGCAAGGTCAGTTATCCGGAAAATTTCCCAGGGATTTAATGATTGAGGCCAATCCATTGATCAAAAATAGCTATTCTTTAGAATATGAAAACGGAGCCAACCAGCCAGCTGTTAACTATTACTCGCGATTTTCAGCAGAAGAGAATCTTCGGTTGTTTCGCGAGAGATTGAAAACTTTGGGTTATGCGATCACAAAAGATGATAAAGTGGCAGAGGGTATATATTCTATATATGCGAACAGAGGAAACGAGAGTGTGAATATTACGGTTGTTCACACCGATCCAAAAGCGATGGTAAATGTGATAGTGGCTTACGTGAAGATATAAAATAATTTACAACTTAAACAAAAGCATCCTGAAAATTCAGGGCGTTTTTGTTTAGGGCGCCTGGAATATAATTTTTTGACGCTTTCTTAATTTAGTGGTATGCTATTGTAAGTAGAAGTGAGAGGCATTATGTCTCTCCAAAATGACAATTTAGCCAGACTTCGGACAAGGCGAAGTTAGAAGGAGGATGCCATGAGCGTCATGAAGAAATCCCTGTGGAAGATGATCGGAGTGGCCGCCATGGCCATCCTGATCGCGATCTTCAACGTCGGATGCGGTGGGAATGATCCCACCGGTCCGAAGCCAGATCCTACGCCGATCCCGAGTCCCACGCCCAACCCCACGCCAACTCCGGGCCCGATCGGTGACAGCATTGTTTTCAGGTCGGCAAATCCGGTTGCAAATTCGACATTAATCTTCGGTCAGAACGTAAGTTTTAGCGTTAAGCTGACCACTGCCGCATCGCAGTTCAACGTGTCTGCATATTTTTCTGAAGATGGTTCGACGGTTTCGCCGTGGAGCCAGACCGTTGGAATTGGAGGATACGGCGAGTACGAAACCGGATGCAGCGCCACTCTGAGCAAGGCAGCGAGCGGCAAGACGCTCGCGGTCATCTTCGTGATGAGGAGCGGTGCTACTGGGGCGGAGCTTGCGAGACTGGTGGCTCCTCTGGTCTATAACTGGAGAGAGGCATCTGCCAATTCAACATTCACTTTAACCGATGCGGGCATTAGTCCGAAGGCGATGACCGTGAAGGTTGGAGATACTGTTACCTTCGTGAACAAGTCCAGCGACGTACGTGTGCCTACGGCGCGAAATTCCGGGTATGTGTACGGAATCAATATCGCCCCTGGCGGTCAGGCGACATATTCGATTTTGTCGGATAATCCGCCGGTCATCAATATCTTTGACCGACAGTGGTCAGTAGATGAGCGATTCGAGGCGACCATTGCCGTGGTGAAATAGTTTTTTCCCCGTATCGCTGTTTGTCGAAAGACAATATGGCGACACGGGGATTTTTAATTTAGGTGGATAACTTACCGTTTACATTCTATGAATGTGCTATAATTATTAATAATCATTCATATGAATAAAATAAAATATTTGGCTTTCGGATTTATTTTAATAATTACTTTCGGATTTATTTTATCGGAGGCCGAGGAGGCTCGAGCAATATCGCTTGCTCCAGGTGATTGCTCAATGATTCAATGGACTCCGGGTTATTTTAGTGTTCCATGGAAAAAAATTACAGATCAGCCTAAAACCCAGAATTTTACCGCTACCCATACATATTGCGAGGGGAAAGTGACTCCGGGATGTGAACAATCTGTAAGTTTAAATTGCACGGCTCCAGGGGTAAATGGTGCAACGTGTGATGTTCAGGTAAAAGAGATCCAGCCAGGACAGCGCGACCAAGAGGGTAATTATTATTGTTTGTATAACTCTCAGTGGCTAAGCGCTACAAGCCCTGATAATAAAGTTGATCTTGATCGACCGGTTTGTGGATCGTGGAGCGGACCAAGTCAAACATACGAATATACTTTAACTGGCTCAACAGATGCAACCAGTGGAATTTCTACCGCGGGCGGTAGTTGCACTCCTAATCCTGGACAGAGCTGTTCTGTGACGATAAGCGATATTGCTGGTAATACGAATACTTGTACCAGTCCCGTGCGCCCCGCGCAATATTCTTGTTACGGTTCAATTCCAACGAATGCAGGATTGTGCTCTGGGGATGATTCTGGGCTAACCGAATCCACGTCGAACACTTTAGTTCCAGCTTGCACTGCTCCAAATAAGTGCGAATTTACTTGTGATTCTGGATATCAATATCAAAATATATTTGGTTTTGCTTCTTGTGCGCCAATCGGTCCTGTCCAGACTCCTTTGTCTTGTTCTCCGCGGTCTCAGTCGATTAGCGTTGGTGCTGGTGTTAGATATGAAGCTGTGGGTGGTGATGGAAATTATAACTGGTCAGTCCCAGCCAGTTGTTTTGGGGAGGTAGAGGCAGCGAACCCAAAAGTTTTTTGGCCGGGATGTAATACCCCTGGGAATTATTGGATTAATGTGACTGATAATTCTGGACACAGTGATAGTTGCATGATGGAAGTTGTTGGCAGTTTAGATTGTACGGTTGACCCGGTGAGTGCAACCGTTGCAAGGGGAGGATCGGCTGGATTTAGCGTGTCTTCAAATTTTCCTTCAACTTCTGGAAACCAAATTTACGTTTCTGTTTCTGGGTTGGCTAGTGGCCTTTCTTCCAGCCTATATATAGGGGCGATTCCTGTTGGTTCTGATTCGCTTGGCTTTGGAATAAGTGCAACCGCACAGGCAGCTCTAGGAACCAGCGACTTTACAGTGTCTTGTTCTATGGATTGCCCTGTTGGCGGCTGTCCGTCTGGAGGGTCTCCGTCAAATGTCGATGGGAATCCAGTTGAAATTACTGTAGTCGATGGAACTCCACCGGCAAGTTGTAACTATAATAGAATTCAAGACAATGGTGAGACGGGAGTTGATTGTGGTGGTGGAAATTGTCCTGTTTGTGGTGCCCCGCCTGCCTGCGGACCTTATTGGGAAACTAATCCGCATTACGTTTGCGAAAATTATGCGTGTGCGCGAGTTGATGCGTGTGGATCAAATCTTGATGGTTGCACCGCCGCAAAAGTTGGACTCGAATGTGGTGATCAGGGCACCGGAACAGTTAATGTCACTTCGAATAGTCCTGCGGCAAGATGGACAGTTTCTACTCCTCAAGGATCACTTAGCGGAAATGGATTATATCGCTCATATTCGGGGCCAGAAGTCCCAGCTCCAGGAACGTATACAGTAATATCAAACAAAACAGGTTGCGTGGTCGGAAGTCCGGATTCTCAATTCCTACTTGAAGGGCAAGTGATCGATTTCTTTATTGACTGCGATGGGGACGATCCTCCTCTTCCAACGTGTTGGATTTCGGCGGTTCCGGATTCGCAAACTGCCAATATTGGTTCAAACGCAAGTTTCACGGCTACAACAACTTGTTCGGATGGAAGCATCCCTTCTGACAACATTAATTTAACAGATTGGAGTGTAAATAAATCCGCATCGTTTGTTTCCGGAGAAAATAATAGTAAGACCACCACTTTAAGGTGCGATAGCTCTACTGGTGGCGTTCCAGCGACAGTAACTCCAACTCTTGGAAGTTTAATTCCGATAAGTTCAAGTTTGACGTGCAACCCAGTTCTTGCGTGTTCTCCGGTTAACCAAACCGTAGATGTAAACGAAAACGCGAGTTTTTCTGCTGCAGGCGGCTCAACATATTCTTGGACAGCGACTGGTGGATCTCCGGCAAGCGGATTAGGAGCTTCATTTGCGACTAAATATGCCACTGCTGGAAATAAGACGGTTACGGTCTCAAGCGACGGGAATAATACATCTTGTTCGGTGAATGTCGTCCAACCAAAGCACAACGAATGTGTAATGGTTAATGGCGCACCCGCATGTTCTTTGATTGATGGAAGGGCTCCAGATAGATGTAATACGGTGGCGGATTGTGGAGGTGGGTCATGTAATTACAATGGTTCTCAAGACAACGGCGAAACTGGAGTTGATTGTGGCGGTGGAGGTTGTCCGTCTTGTGGAGGTAATCCGCCACTTAAATATTCCTGTGGATCAGGCAGCTGCCAGGTGGATAGCGCCGGGCCATATACCGATTCGACTTGTGGTGGAGTTTGTTCGCCGACATATTATTCATGCTCAAATGGATCTTGTTCTGCGGATGCTAACGGACAATTTACTTCTGCGGATTGTAATAACATGTGCGTGGCGCCGATTCATTCCGAATGTAACGGTCCAGCATGCGTGAATGTTTTTGGGCCGGGGAATAACTCGTGTACTGTTGATAATCCGGATTGTGGAGTCGCGACGACAATAACTCACCTTGGGTGTATTGGAAATGCCTGCGTAATATTGAACGGAGTTGGAAGCAATGAGTGTGGAGCGGTTGGAGAGGCTTGTGTT
>CAZTBQ010000001.1:14780-15173 GCA_964612445.1 uncultured Candidatus Saccharibacteria bacterium
AGCTGCTCCTCCATTGGTTTCTGGTGGTCAATCAGTAAAACTGACATGGCAGTGCACCGGATCTCCAACGTGTTCTATAACCAGAAAATATAATAATTCTAATACGACGGTTACGGTGCAGGATCCTGCAGTCAGAACATCCGGCAATTTTTCAGACAAGCCATTAAGTAGCGGGCTTTATACTTTGAAGTGCAATATTCCAGCCGCCGATGCAACAGCGAGCGTTAAAGTTTCGACTTTGATCGAATGCGCACCAACAGACCCAACTTGTAAGCCGTAAGCGCGGAGTGCACTTATAACTTATCACTAATAGCAAATAACTGATGACTCAAACCACCCAAATAAAAGGGGTGGTTTTGTTAAATGCTCGGTGTGATATAATTATTGCAGATG
>CAZTBQ010000001.1:15183-35296 GCA_964612445.1 uncultured Candidatus Saccharibacteria bacterium
GTGGAAAAAGATAAAAATGTTGCTCGGCGAGGACAAGCCCCTCGACGACGTTCGGGGCAAGTAATGATAATAACCATTCTTGTTTTGGGCGGGGCTATTTTGAGCGCGACGACAATCGCTGGACTTTTAATGCTTTATCAAATTCGTCAGACGACCGATATTGCCAATTCGGGAAAAGCAATTTATGCGGCAGATGCCGGAATTGAGTGGTCTTTATATAATTGGTTTTGTACTGTTTCTGGCAAGGGAGTTTGCGACGTAGGGAAACCAATATTTACAAACAAGGCGAATTTTGAAGTGACAACAATTTGTAGAACTTTCGGCGGGGAAACGCTAACTCCATGTAGGCCTACAGATAATCCGTTTGCAGTGACGTTTCGTTCAGTTGGAACTGCAGGGAACTCTACTCGCGCGCTCGGGCTTTCATTTTAGAAGAACAAAAGCACTAATAACTCATCACTCATAACTAGCAACCGAACAAAGAAAGACGGCTTAAGAGTTATTTGTTATTCGTCATAGGTTATAAGTTGTTTCAGCGTTCGCCGAGGGGCGATTTTTGTTGTATTATAAGCGTATATGACTGAGGCAGAGGCAAAAATAAGGATAGAAAAACTTAAGAAGGAGATTAATAAATATCGATATTCCTATCATGTTTTGGATAAATCGATTATTTCCGATAGCGCTTTGGACTCGTTAAAAAACGAACTTTTTAAGTTAGAGAGTCAATTCCCGCAATTTATTTCGCCGGATTCTCCTACGCAACGCATTGGCGGAAAGCCGCTTCCGGCGTTTAAAAAAGTGACCCATGAATCAAGAATGATGTCTTTGAACGATGCTTTTTCTGAACAAGACATGCACGATTGGGCTGAACGATTGCAGAATTATTTTAATACCGAAAAAATTCCGGTTAATCTTGATCGACAAGAGTTTTATTGCGATTTGAAAATGGATGGGCTAGCGGTTGAGCTTATTTATGAAAATGGAGTTTTGGTCCAAGGGTCAACTCGCGGAGACGGATTTACCGGCGAAGATATTACCAGCAATATTAAAACTATCGACGCTATTCCGCTAACGTTGGAGGCCGGTTCTGGTTTTCCAAAAAAAATAACTGTGCGCGGGGAAGCTTTTTTAAACAAAAAAGAATTCGACAAAATAAACAGAGAGCAAGCCAAAAAGGGGTTGAAGCCATATGCCAATCCGAGGAATGTTGCCGCTGGCTCGATTCGTCAGCTCGATCCAAAAGTTACGGCGAGTCGGCAAATGGATTTTTATGCCTACGATATTTTGGGTGGAGATTTGAAAAGCAAGAGCGCCGAATATGATTTTCTAAAAAAGATTGGATTTAAGGTTAATCCGCATGGGATTGTAGCTAAGGGGATGAAGGAAGTTTTTGAATTTCAAAAAATTTGGACAACAAAACGCGAGAAGCTGTCATATGAAATAGATGGAGTGGTTATTTCGGTGAACGATAATAAAATTTATGAACGTGCTGGATTTGTTGGTAAAACTCCGAGAGCGGGGATTGCTTATAAATTCTCACCGAAAGAAACAACTACCAAGGTATTGGAAATAAAAGTTCAGGTTGGGCGTACGGGAACGCTTACTCCGGTTGCGGTTATGGAGCCGGTTGAGGTGGGTGGAGTAAAAATAACTCATGCCACGCTGCATAATGAAGACGAAATACAAAGGCTAGGGTTGAAAATAGGAGACACTGTAATAGTCAGTAGGGCGGGGGACGTTATTCCGCAGATAACCGAAGTGCTAAAGAATCTGCGCACAGGCAAAGAGAAAAGTTTTAGCATGCCGACCAAGTGTCCGGTGGATGGATCTCCAGTTAAAAAAGAAGGGGCGATTTTACGTTGTTCGAATCCTGTTTGCGGGGCGGTTCACAAAGAACAGCTTTATCACTTTGTCTCGAGGCGCGCTTTTGATTTACGCGGCTTAGGGCCAAAGATTTTAGATAGATTTTTGGATGAAGGATTAATAATTGATGCCGGAGACATTTTTTCTTTAGAGGAGGGAGATATTCTGGCGCTCCCAAGATTCGGGAAGAAATCCGCAGAAAATATTTTGCGAGAAATAAAATCTAAAAAAAACATTTCGCTCCCGCGATTTATTTATGCGCTGGGAATATTGCATGTCGGAGAAGAAACCGCCGATTTGCTCGCTGGAATTTTTGATTATAAAAACAAAAAGGAAATAACCCCAAAACAATTTTTGGAATTTTATTCAAAATTTACCGCAGAAAAATTGCAGGAGCTTCCGGATGTCGGCCCAAGTGTCTCTCAAAGTATTTACGACTGGTTTAGGGAAAAGAGAAATTTAAAACTTATTGATAAATTTGAAGAGGTTGGACTAAAAATTACGATTGATAAAAAGTCTTCAAATAGCGGGCGTCTCAAAGATTTAACTTTTGTTTTAACCGGGTCACTTTCTACGATGTCGCGCGATGAGGCGAAGGCAAAGATTAAAGAATACGGAGGGGACGTGACTGAATCGGTGAGCAAAAACACCTCTTATGTGGTGGCGGGGGATGAGCCGGGTAGTAAATTCCAAAAGGCGCGCGAATTGGGTGTTAAAGTTTTAAACGAAAAAGATTTCATAAATTTATTCAAATAGGCACTGTGCCAATTTTAAAAAAGAAAAACGAACAGTTTTTTAAAATATGGACGCCAGAGATGGCATACGTCCTCGGTTTTTTCGCGGCTGACGGATGTATGATGGAAAATAAGAGAGGTGCGTGTTTTATTGAATTTCAGATAACCGACAAGAGATTATTGGAGGACATAAAGACCACTCTCGAATCCGATAACAAAATTTCTTCAAGGAAGCGGGCGGAAAATTTTAAAAGAATTTATAGGTTGCAGATTGGGAGTAAGCAGATATATAATGACCTGCTGTCTATCGGATTTACTCCGCATAAAAGTGGAACATTAAAATTTCCGGCAGTTCCAGAAGAATATCTTGGTAGTTTTGTGAGGGGGTATTTTGATGGAGACGGTAACGTTAGTTTTGGAAAATATGTGAGAAGTGAAGGTGGCGTAAAGCGATACGTTTTTACTTCGAGATTTACTTCTGGCAGTAGGTTGTTTTTGGAAGAGTTGTTTTCTAGGCTAAAAGAATTCGTAAATGGAGGATATATCTACAAGAAGGAGCGCGGATACGAGCTGGTTTTTGCCGGCAGAGATTCTCTTGCGCTATTTGATTTCATGTATAATAATGTTCAATGTCGCTTGTGGCTTGAGCGGAAAAAGAGGATATTTAAACGAGCTATAAAGGCAATGAAAATGCGGGCGTAGAGGAGCTGGCCGTCCTCGGTTCCCTGTCACGGAACAAATCGTGGGTTCGAATCCCATCGCCCGCGCGTTAGAAGATTGTTAACAAAAACACCGCTTTAGCGGTGGTTTTGTTTTACAACTTCTTACGTCTCGCCGAAGCCTTGGCGAAGGCGGACACTTCGAGTTTATCGGATGGGATTCAAGCGGGGAGAGGGTCCGGGAAATTATCGCAGCTCTTGGAGCGAAGCGACTCAGAGATGCGGAATCCCGCGTATTCCGCGGGGCGGGTCGCCGGCTCGATTTCCCATCTCCCGCACAAAACAAAAGAGCACCCATTCCTGGGTGCGTTTTTGTTTTATGGGATATATAATCACTATATGAAGTTGCTTGCGGGAATAATAGTTGCATTTAGCTCGCTTTTCCTGGTATTCCATACCAAGGTAGTTGATTTTGTGCCCGTGCCAGAGTTCCCGAAGAAGGTAGAAGTTGAGAAAAGGGAGACAAAGCCAATAAGTATAATTTTTGTCGGAGATGTGATGCTTGGAAGGGCGGTGGAGGAGAAATATAAACAAGAAGATATCTTTAGGAACGTAACGAGTATTTTTAACGGAGCCGACGCGGTCGTGGCTAATTTGGAAGGGCCGATTTTAAACAAACACATAAAAACGCCAAACAATTCTTATAAGTTTTCGTTCGCGACCACAACTTTGGACATTTTAAAATACGCAGGATTTACAGATTTATCTTTGGCGAACAATCACACCGATAATTCTATGCGGGAAGGATATTTCGAAACGATGTTGAATTTGAAGGGTGTTGGATTAAATTATTTTGGAGATCCAAATATAATCTCCGAATATTCTGTAATTGAGCGAGAAATATCCAGCAAGAAATTTGTTTTTGCTGGAGTAAATGATACGTATGGGAATTTAACCAAAGAGAGCATTGTTAATTTCGCAGAAAGTCTGCGCGGGAAATTTAGTGAGGATTTTTTGGTGTTTGTTGTGCACTGGGGAGAGGAATATAAAACTATCGCGAATAGTCGGCAGATGAGCATCGGGGAAGGATTGATTGATGTTGGAGTTGATTT
The DNA here is from genome assembly GCA_964612445.1 of uncultured Candidatus Saccharibacteria bacterium. Classification (GTDB taxonomy): domain Bacteria; phylum Patescibacteriota; class Minisyncoccia; order UBA6257; family 2-01-FULL-56-20; genus JAHFLJ01. The sequence continues at coordinate 19,552 of CAZTBQ010000001.1, forward strand.
AGTCGTTGGCTCCCATCCTCACGTGGTCCAAAATATAGAAAGGTATAAGGATAAATATATATTTTATTCTTTGGGAAATTTTGTGTTTGACCAATACTTTTCTTCTTCGACCCAGCAAGGATTGGGAGTCGATTTAAGAATCGGAGAAAAGGGAGTTGAGATGGAACTTTTGCCGGTTGATTTGTATGGGTCAACGCCGAAATTTCTAGCCGCAGATAAAAAGGCCGAGCGCCTCCGAGAATATTCTTTGTTGAGCGCTTCGTTAAAAGATGAAATTGAGAGCGGATTTTTAAAATAGCAACCGATTTAATTCAATTGTGGATAAGACGAGCTTGTGGTCGCCTGGTTAAAGCTTAGAATGTATATATGGCGAACCAACAATTAGTTGACTATGTTAAGGGCCAGCTTCAGGCTGGTGTTAAAGAGGACGATATTAAAAAAGTCTTGAAAGATGCGGGGTGGCCGGATGGCGAAGTTCTTGAAGGAATTTCGGCAGCTAAGGGTCCGGTAGTTTCCAGTCCCGTAGCTCAAGCGGCTTCTCCCGCGATGACTCAGTCGACGCAGTTTGCTGGACAAGTTGGTTCAGGAATTTCCGCAAGTCCAAAGATAAATGCTTTTGGGGGATCTATTTCTTCTGCGGTTTCAGCTACTCCTGCGCAGAAGCCTGAAGAAAAAAAGGACACAATGAAGTTTGATTTTATGAGCAACCCGATAGCTTCTAAGGGCTCTGGAGAGACTTCAACTTTTAAGGCGCAAGAAGCCAAGCCAGAAGTTTTTTCAGCTGCCGGATCACCTGCGGATGTTGCTGCTACTCCATCCGGAAAGAAGAGCTTGCTTCCGTGGATTTTATTTATTGTGGCGATTATTGCCTTGGGAGTAACTGCTCCGTTGCTTTATATGAATGGGCTGAGCGCGAAGGAGTCGGTGGTTTCTTTGGAGGCTCAACTTAGCGCAATGCAAAGTCAGCTGGCGGCTGTGCAAGGGAGCGGAACTGACGCGGCTAACCAGCTATCTGCTTTAAATTTGGAGAAGCAGGATCTTTTAGATGAGCTTGCGCTCTTTGCCACTCCGGCTTTGGTTCCGGTGACTTCTACTGCGACTTCAACCTCTGGCACCAGTACTCAGCCAGTTATGCAGATGCCAGCCTCGGTTGCGTTTAGAATAAAGGGAACCGTAACTCAAGATGCTAAAGGTGTGTATTATATAACTACTGCTAGAAATATTGTTTTAACCATCAAGAATTCTAAGGACACCAATTTAGATACCGTTTTGAAGCCGATGGCAGGACAGAATGTATCCGCTGCTTTTTCCGGAGTTCATGCTCCGTTTTCAAAGGACTTAACTGTCGAATCAGTGAATGGAACCACAGTAAAATAATTGAATAATAAAACAAAATCCCCGCGAAGGCGGGGATTTTGTTTTATATGAAGAGTTTAACTATTTATCGATTCCTTCGTAATACCTGCCGATATTGATTAGATCGGCTTCTCTAAACCAAGCACCGTTGGTGCTCGGTTATCTATTAATAAAAGACCTCTATTTTTCGATGCTCTCGTAGTAGCGCCCTATATTAATCAAGTCGGCTTCGCGAAACCTTTTGCCAACAAGATGAAAGCCTATTGGAAGTTCATTTTCTCCAACTTTGTATTTTTTGACCGGAAGAGAAATCGCTGGAAGCCCTGCCATATTTGCTGGTATGGTGAATATGTCGGAGAGATACATCGATAATGGATCGTTGGATTTTTCTCCTATCTCAAATGCTCTGGTTGGGGTTACCGGGCCGAGCACAACATCCACTTCTTTGAAGGCGTTATTGAAGTCTTGCGATATGAGAGCCCTTACTTTCTGCGCTTTGTGATAATAAGCATCGTAATATCCAGACGATAGAACAAAGGTTCCTAATATGATTCTCCTCTTTGTCTCGGTGCCGAAGCCTCTGCCTCTTTCTTTTAGATAAACATCCAAAAGAGAACTTTTTTCTTTCCCGAGAATCTCATGCTCTTTGGTGGCATATCGGATTCCGTCAAAGCGAGCAAGGTTAGAGCTAACTTCTGCCGGCATGATTATGTAATATGTCGATAATGCATATTTGGAGTGGGGGAGAGATATCTTTTTGAATTTTATTCCCAAAGATTTTAATTTGTCGATTGCCATGGCGACTCCATCGGAAACTTCTTTCTCAGTTCCATCTATGAAATATTCATCCGGCAAGCCGATGGTAAGTTGTTTGGTGCTTTTCAGATTATTTCCAAAAAAATCTGATTCCGAATAGTTTACGTTTGAGCAGGTGTTGTCTAATTCATCTTTCCCCTGGATCGCCAAAAATATTCTTCCGGCATCTTCGGAGTTTCGTGCGAATGGACCGATTTGATCCAGGCTGGAAGCCATAGCAATTAGTCCTGATCTGGAAACTGCCCCGTAGGTTGGTTTTAGTCCAACTACTCCGCAAAAGCTTGCAGGTTGGCGTATCGAGCCTCCAGTGTCCGAACCTAGTGCACCAAGGGCCATATCTGCGGCCACCGAGGCGGCTGAGCCCCCAGATGATCCGCCGGGCACGCGTTTGGTATCGAATGGGTTTCTGGTCAGTCTGACCGCAGAGTTTTCGGTCGAGGATCCCATCGCGAATTCATCCATATTGGTTCTGCCGATGAAGACTGCGCCGCTCTCTTTTAGTTTGGTGACAACTCCCGCATCATAAGCCGAGATGTAATCTTTTAGTATTTTGGATGATGCTGTGGCCGGAAGTCCTTCGACTAGAATATTGTCTTTTAGCGCCAACGGAATACCAGAGAGACTTTTTAATTCTTTGTTCGCAGCAATTAGCTCATCAGTTTCTTCGGCTTGTTTAATCGCCAGGTCTTCATAAACTCCTAAAAAGGCGGAAATAGTGCCGTCTTTTTTTTCTATATTTTCAAGATAGCTTTGAGCTACTTCTTTCGCGGAGAATTTTTTTTCTTTAAAACCATCGTGCAGCTCGGAAATATTTAAATCTGTTAATTTGTCCATTTATTCAAAAACCGGCGGTATTACCAGGTGATTATCTTCGACTTCAGGGAATAAAGACCTTCCTTTTCCTTGATTGGTGCTCTCGCGCTCGGAATCCTCGCGGAATAGTTTTAGGTCTGCGCGCAAAGAAAGCTCCTCCTCAACTTTAGAGGTATCTAATTCTTGGAGTTCTTTAAAATAGTCTAAAATCTTTTGTAAATCTCCAAGGAGCTTGTCCATTTCCTTTTCTTGAAGATCTATCCTGGCTAATTCGGAGATGTGCTGTATATTCTTTTTATTAATTATTGAAGCCATATATTTTATTGTCGGGTAGTATTCAGTTATGAAAGACTACTTCTTATTTCTCGGTATTATTTCACTGATGCGGTCGCTGATTTCCAAAAAGTTTCCGTAGACGCTCGATAGATATTCCAAAGATTTTTTCATGGATGAAAGAACTTCGTCAGAATTTAAATTTCGCTCCAGGCTCATTTTGGTTTTGGTGTTTTCATCTCTAGCATTTAATAAATTGCCGGTTGCTTTGCGTGAAATATCTTGGAGGGCCGAATCTTCAATCATCTTAAGAGATGCAATCAGGTTGTTAATTTGTCTGAGTCGTTCTTCTGTTTTGGTGAATATCTCTTGATTCTCTTGCCACACCAAATAGTTTTTAACTCTTTTTGCTAAAACGGAGAAGTTATTTTCGCGCCAGGTGTATATTTCTTTGGCAACATCTTTCATTCCCTGTATGCCAAGTTCATTTAATATGGACAGTTTCTGCTCGTAATATTTATTAGCTTCGTCGAGAGAACTGAGCAGATTGTCGCGCAGATTGTCGGATACATTGTCCGGGCTTTTCAATAGGGATTCTTTTAGGGATGCGACATCGAGGGAGGCGCAGTTAATTGAGCCCTTAAGGAGCTCTCTTCTGGCAGCGAGTTCTTTTTTGATGCCTTCGTCGGAATAGTCACTGGCCTTGATTGTTTCGGTATAGGCTTTGTATTTTTCCGACAGGTCACAAATTTCTTCGGCATGCGCAGATTTAATGGCTGGTAGGGTGTAGAAGATAGATAATATTGCGATAAATCCTAATAAGATCTTTTTCATTTGCTCTTATCTTGCCATTTTCCCCCGAATTTATCAACTTGCGAGCCTTCCAATTTTAAAGGGGTATTTGAGGAGCGGAGGCGACGAAATACCAAAGCCAGCAGGCGTGGCAAGCGGAATTATTTTCAGCTTGTTCTCCCGCTCCGCCATCCGCCAACTGGCGGAGGCGGAATGCGGGAGTGAAAATAATGAGCTATAGGTGCCTCGCTAGAGCCAGAGGGCGAGGACTCCGACCCCTTAAAATTCGGAAGGCGAGTATTCTTTGACTAGGGGGGCAGGCTGCTTTACTATTATAAAGCGTAACAAAAACGCAATTTATTCGTTATACATGTTGGATAGTGAAGAAAAACTTATATCGCTAGCCAAAGAAGGAGATTCCTCCGCTTTTGGCGTTCTCTACGATCACTATCTTCCTCGGATATATCGCTTCGTTTACGTTAAAGTAGCGAGCCGAGAGGATGCAGAGGACATTTCTCATCAAGTGTTTTTAAATGCTTGGCAGAATGTTCCGAGATATAAGAGCAGGGGATTTCCTTTTTCGAGTTGGCTATATGAAATAGCCAGGAATCAAGTAATCGATTATTATCGAACCAGGAAAGAGGCTGTTTCTATCGACGAGATTGATCCGGACAGCATGAGCGAAGAGGCTCATGGAGATTCATTGAATGTTGAGCTTGATTTGGACAGGGTTATGAAAAAGCTTAGAACGATGAAGCCGGAATATCAGGATGTGCTAATCCTTCGCTTTGTGGAAGATATGTCTCTTAAGGAAGTCGCTAGCGCATTGAATAAAACTGAGGGGGCAATTAAATTGTTACAACATCGAGCAATCTCCGCGCTTAAAGATTTTTTTGGAGAGGACTCGCAAGCAGAAGGGGAATGACCAAGCACATTATATGTACTCGGTTCATCCCGTTAGAAATCGCAATCGCATCAAATACTTTATGAAATATATGAAAATTAATGGAAAAAATAAAATGGTCGTCAGTTATATAAATCGCAGGATTGCGATCTATTTCTAACGGGATGAATAGCCAAGAATTTATACAAAAGCTAAAAGAAATATTGCCTGGAAGGGAATATGCAGAAAACTCAAAGCGAGTTATTTTTGCGGTTGAGCAATATCCACGATGGAGTTTCATCGGTTCATTAACCGAGAGCCTGGGGACTGGAGTTGCTATTGTTCTTGCTGGAGCGATATTAATAATGGTTATGGGTGGTTTTTCTTCTCTTAGTCCTTTCAATTTAAAAAGCTTAGATCCGGCAGGGCTTAAGGCTGAGGCGGAAGCTATTGATATTCAGATTCGTCTTTCTAATTTAGACTATAATGCGTTTGCGAGAGTTATTTCCGAGAAGAAGGAAGTTTCAACGCTTGCTATTTCTTCCGAAGATAAAACCGTAGACAGTAATGTGAAATTGACCGCTGCAATCGAAGAGACCACGTCTAGCTCCACAGAAAACGTTGGAGTAGATGATATCTTATTGGAGCTTTCAAAATAATTTTTAAAATCATAGGAAATTCAGACGGGGTGACTAGCGCGCCCTGTTTTGTTATAATGTGGGGATGATATACATATTAATAGTTCCTATTTTATTGGTTCTTTGGGTGGCGTCTTCATACAACCGTTTAATTGTTTTAAGAAATCGAGCGAAAGAAGCTTCGGCGGATATTGATGTGCAGTTGAAGAGGCGATACGATTTAATCCCTAATTTAGTTGAGGCTGTTAAGGGGTATATGGGCCATGAGCAGAAAGTTTTAGAGGGGGTAACTGAGGCGAGGACTAGGGCTATGGGGGCTCATTCTGGGAAAGAGAAAGAGCAGGCGGAAAATGCCTTATCGGGTACTTTAAAGACTCTTTTTGCGGTTGCTGAAAATTATCCACAACTTAAGGCGAACGAAAACTTTTTGCAGCTGCAGAATGAACTAACCGACACCGAGAATAAAATTCAAGCTTCCAGAAGATTCTACAACACCAATGTTATGGAGCTTAATACTAAGATTGAGGTGTTTCCGGCAAATATTGTTGCGAAGATGTTTAATTTCACTCAGATGGACATGTTCGCGGTTTCAAACGAGGCCGAGAAAGAACCTATTCAGGTAAAATTTTAATTTTAAATTATAAATAATTTAACCAATTGGATATATGGCAAATTTGTATACACACAAAGAAAGCAATGTTCGTAAAACGTGGGTTTTATTTTCCGCGTTTTTTGGTTTGATTTTGGCTTTTGGATGGTTTTTTTCGTACATGTATCAAGATCAAGGGATATTGATAATCGCAGTTTTATTTAGTGTCGTGACAAGTTTTGTGAGCTATTGGTATTCCGATAAGATTGCACTTTCAATGTCGGGAGCTGTTCAAATTGCTCACGATGATAATGAGTATCTCTATAACATGATTGAAAACTTGGCGATAACTGCAGGGCTTCCAATGCCCAGAGTTTACATAACTCCAGAGATGCAAATAAATGCGTTTGCGACAGGCAGAAATGAAAAGAATTCTGCGGTGGCTGTAACGCGCGGAGCTTTGGAAAAGTTAAGCAAGACCGAGCTCGAAGGAGTATTGGCGCACGAATTATCTCACATTGGCAATAAGGACATCTTAATTTCTACAGTGGCTGTGGTTCTTGCCGGGGTAATCGTTATGGCTTCGGATTTTTTCACTCGCTCAATATTCTTCGGCGGTAGGCGCAGGGACAATAATAATGGGGGAGGATATATGGCTTTGATTGGTTTAGTGATTGCCATTTTGGCTCCAATCGGAGCTACGCTTATGAGATTAGCAATATCTCGAAAGCGAGAGTTGCTTGCGGACGCGAGTGGCGCGCTTCTGACCAGATATCCGGAAGGCTTAGCTTCGGCTCTCGAGAAAATTTCTAAAGACAGTCAACCGATGGAGCATGCCACAAACGCAACTGCTCATTTATGGATTAGTAATCCGTTTAAAAACAAAATTAGTTTTATGGGGAAACTATTTATGACTCATCCGCCGGTAGAGGAGAGAATTGCGGCACTTCGAGGGTTAAACGTATAACGTGTAGCCTGCAAAGTGTAACGTATAGAACATCATACAAATTAAATAAAAACACCTCATATCATATATGATATGAGGTGTTTTTCTGTCTTTTGTAATTTTGCGCTATACGTTACAAGTTATATGTTATACGTTTTTTTCTATCCACATCTGGAAAAGCCACAGCTCTTGCAACTCATACAACCTTCAGCAATTTGAAGCGCCGATCCACAGTCCGGACATCCTGGCATGACTCCATAATCTGCGATTGATTTGTGAACGTCCTCTTCGGCTTTTGCGGTTACAACATTTTTGGCTTGGGCGTTGCTTTCGTTTACTGGAGTAACTAACCCTTCGCTAACCTTGGCGTGTTCTTCAAGAATTTTTCCAATTGCATCTGGCAAAGAAAGAATAGTTCCTCTTTCGGTAATCGTCGGCATTGGGCCGCGGATTCCTTTTAGGTTGTCGATGATTTCGGAAATTTTTACACCTGAACGAAGCGATAAGGAGATCAATCTACAAATACCTTCGCACTGTTCTTGGAAGAATCCTCCACTTTTTCCGATGGTCGCAAATATTTCGAACGGTTCACCATTTTCATCGTTATTAATAGTGATATAAATATTTCCGTAGCCGGTTTTAACTTTGTAGGTTTTTCCAAGCATAATTTCCGGACGTTTTTTCGCTCCATGGCGCATAACGTCGGATGGAAGTTTGATTTCTGATTTTTCATCTTTTTTGATTCCAATTTCGCTTGGAGCAGTCAGTCCTTCTCCGGTTCCCAAATTCAAAATTTGAACGTTGCGGCTTCCGTCGCGATAGACGGTTGAGCTCTTACACTTTAATTTCCAAGTAGTAATAAATCCGTCACGAACTTCTTCTTTGGTTGCGCTATTCGGGAAATTAATTGTTTTGGAAATTGAATTGTCAACGTGGCGTTGAAAAGCTGCTTGCATCTTCATGTGCCCTTCAGCAGAGATATCCATCGCTACTTCGAAAGTCTTGCGAAGTTTCTCCGGCAAATTTGTGAGCTTTTGGATACTTCCGGTTTTTAAGAGCTCGGCTTTAATTTCTTCAATTTGTTCTTTGGAGAGTTTGGCTTCCTTTAAGGCTTTCTCAAAATAGCTATTAAAGTAGTGGTACTGTTGGCCGTCTTTATCTTGTTTTACGAAGGCAAGGGCAAAGTTAGGCTCAATGCCGGAGGAGCAGTCAAACATCATAGAAATCGAGCCTGTTGGCGCAACCGTTGTTAAGGCTGCATTTCGCATCTTGATGTTTTTTGGCTTATAGATACTTAAGTCCCAATTCGGGAAAATTCCTTTCTCCTTGGCCAACTCTCGGGACATATCATGGGAAACATCATTAATGGCCTTCATTACTTTCTCTCCGATTTTTCTGCCTTCATCCGAATCATAGGAAACTCCGAGTTGGAACAGCATGTCCGCGAAGCCCATTATGCCTAAGCCGATGCGGCGATTTTTTTGAGCCAAGTCGGTCACTTGTTCAACCGGGAAGTTGAAGGTGTCGATTACGTTGTCGAGCATTCTGGTCGCGGTGCGAGTAACAAATTTTAATCTGTCGAAATCAATTTTTTTATCTTTAACAAACAATGCCAAATTGATTGATCCTAAATTGCAGTTGTCATAGGCATGCAAAAATTGTTCCCCGCATGGGTTGGAAGTTTTAATCCAGCCAAGTCCAGGGAGGGGATTGGTGCGGTTAACTTCGTCGATAAAAACTATTCCAGGTTCACCATTGTGCCAGGCGTAATTTACAATCTCATCAAAAATTTCTTTAACTGAAATGTCCAGCTCTTCTATGCCGGTTACCGAGCCGTTTGGCGCGCGTAAAACTTTTCGTGGTTTATATTTTTCTCCTTTCCAGGTGCACATCCATTTCGTATCCGGCGCGGTGTCGAGTAGTTTCATGAACGCATCGGTAACTTTTATGGAAATATTAAAATTGCGAATATCTCCTTCAACTTCTTTGGCGCGAACAAAATCCAAAATATCCGGATGATCGATCTGCATCATCGCCATATTCGCTCCGTGTCGTCCCTGCTGTTTAATTATTCCAAAAGCTTCGTTGTAAACTTTTAAAAATGAAACCGGTCCGGAAGAAACTCCGTTGGATTTTTTTGTTTTAAACATTGCCGGTCGCAAATCAGTGAAATCAAAACCTAAGCCCGAGCCAGCTTGTTGAAGCATCGCCGCATCTTTTAATGTCTGAAAGATGCTATCCATCGAGTCATCAATTGGAAGTACTATACAGTTGGCAACAATTGAGGTTGTTGAGCCGGCATTGGTCATTGTTCGTCCCGCTGGAGTAAATTCTTTGCTGGAGATTATGTTGAAAAAATCTTTCTCAACTTGCTCTATTTTTTTTGCATCGGCGCCATATTTTTTTTCTACTTGGGCGATAGCCTTGGCAACACGATGGAACATTTCTGCCGGAGTTTCTTGCTCTCCATTATCTTTCACTTGAAGATAACGTTTTTTGAGCATTTTTAAGGAGTTTTCGGAGAAGGATGAATTGATTTTTTGGTCGGCCAAGGAGGCACCTCCTTTGCTTTTTTTAACCGATGTCTTAGAAATTTTCATGCCTCAATTCTAGCATGGAAGGCGTCGCTAAAAGTTTACAGTTATCCCCAAAAACCGTTGACGACAGGGTGCTAATATTGCGAAATCTTTGAACTTTTAAGTTCGGCGCAATATTTATGATATAATTGGGTAAAAGTCATCGAAAATATAAAAATCAAAACTAAAATGGCTGATTTTAAGACCGGAGGAGGTGATATGGGTAGTGTTGGACCGATGGAGGACTTGACCGGTTTGGGTGCTGAAGTCGAGGCGGGATTTTCTGAGCCTAATCCTTCAGAGAGCGAAGATACTCTAGAATCCTTAAGGGGTGAGCTGACGCCGGTTATGGAAATTGTTGTGGACGGCGTAGCAAAGAGTCTTTACGAAAAAGGGTATAGGCATATTCCAGCCAATGAATTACCGGAAGACGCCCTTAAGGCATTAGAGGAAGCGATTGAAATCAAGTTAATGGAGTTATGGGAGGATCCGGCTGGAGGAGAAGTTGTTAATTAGTCGGTGCATAAAACCCTCGCAAAAGTTGCGGGGGTTTTTGATATAATAGAGGCATGGAGCCAGAGGTTTATCCCGAGAATCAGAGCAAGGGAGATTCTGGATTGCTAAAATCTTTTGCGATTTATTTGGCTATTTTTGGTTTTGGTTTCTTAGCCGCTTCTTTTAGCGGTGGGATTAAAGATTCTGTAAGAGGGACAGCAAATTTAGCCGCCGACACTGCAAAAGAAACTTTTTCGGTGTCGGAACTTGGCGAAGGGGAGTTTGTGCCGTTAAAATCCGGCGCGGTAAAAAGTACTGGCGCCAAAAAACCGATTGTTTATAAAGTCAAACCTAGTTTGCCGGTGGTTGTCGCGGAAGAAAAATCAGCGGACATTGAGATTTTGATTCCTGCGGCGACAAATACTGTTTCGGCTGTTGTCGCCGAGAATAGCCCCTCTATTATAAGTTCGTCCACGATTGTTACTGAGCCTGCCACTTCATCTCAAGCCGGAGCTTCTCAAAATAGTTCTAGTCAGGGAGATAATATTAAATTTATTCCACTTATATATGAAATCAGGATAACCGGAGGAACGGGCAAATCGGCAGAAGATTATATAAAGATATTTAATCCGAATCCAAAGACTATAGATTTGTCTGGTTGGAGATTGAAAAAAGGATCTAAAACCGGAAGTGAATCGTCGGTTCGAGTTTTTCCGGATGGAACAACTATCGCCGCCGGAAAGGTTATAACTTGGGCGAACAATGATTATGCTTCGACGGTTGGAGCGGAGCTTATTAGTAGTCAAACAATTGCTGCTAATAATAGTGTGGGACTTTTTAACAAAGATGGAGTTTTGATTGATGCGGTTGGTTGGGGTGAAGTTGCCGGTGGATTTGTTGAGGGCTCGGCGTATCCGGTGAACCCGGAAGCCGGACAGGTTTTGCTCAGAAAACAATCGAGCGGGTTATTGGTGGATACACAAAATAATTCTGCGGATTTTGAAATATATTAACGTGAAGCGCGACTAATCACTTGTAACTAATAACTGATTACCAGTAACGGAGGAATTTTTGTTATAAGTTATATGTCATTAGTTATCAGTTCTTTTATTTGACAAAAATTAGATAGTTGTTAATATATCGTCAGCAAATCGAAATGTGCGGGCTGTAGCAATAACACAGGTGCCGGGACCTCTAAACGATAGATCAAAAGCGAAAGCGAGTCCGAAACGGGCGTCTGGTCGAACGGTCTCCGCACTTGTAGTTATGGGCAGGTGTTGGTTCAAATCCAGCCAGTCCGCGCCAATTTTCAAACAAACGGTGTGAGTGTAGCTCAGCGACGGTAGAGCACCTGCTTTGGGAGCAGGAGGTTGCCAGTTCGAATCTGGCCACTCGCACCATTTTAAAAAAAGAGAGGTGGTAGCTTAATTATAAAGCGCTCGGCACTTAAGCCGGGAACGATGCGGGTGCGAATCCTGTCCACCTCGCCAGGTCCCCCTGGTTCGGTCAGCCGCAGCTGATCCGTTTCCCGCACTCGCAGCACGACGCTTTAAGCGTCGAAGCAAAACAGAGTCCGGCAGACGTACGATCGCTACCTGGCCGAACCGCCTCGCCCCTTGCCTCCGGTAATCCCGGGGGCGTTTTTTTATGTAGATTATACCAATATACGAATTGTACAAATGATACTAATCATGCGAATAATCTTAATTTATTCGTACTATTCGTATAATACGTATACATTTGTATGTTTGTATAATGTCCGTTTTTTTGAACCAATATGATATAATATTTATAGTTAAAAGGTCGTATTTAATATATATAAAAAATGTCACAAAATTTGTTTGACTCGCTTAGCGTTTCCTTTGGAGGGCTTTGGGGAGGAGTTGCATCATTTTTGCCGAGTTTTATTTTGGCAATTGTGGTTTTTGTGCTCGGCCTCTTTGTTGCTTCAATGGTCGGCCGCGTAGTCGAAAAAGTTTTTGAGTCCATAAAGCTCGACTCGTTCCTTTCTAAAATTGGATTAACCCCATATTTTGAAAGAGCAGGAATGCAGCTTCGAAGCGCGCGCTTTTTAGGGAAATTGGTTTATTGGTTTGTGGTAATAGTTTTCTTGGTGGCGGTTTCCGACAGCTTGAAACTATTTACTCTCTCCGATTTCCTTCGCGAACTTTTGAACTATATTCCGAACGTATTAGTCGCAGCTTTAATGTTGCTCGCTGCTGTGGTGCTTGCGAACTTCGCTAAGAAGGTTGTGATCGCTTCAGTCTCCGGCGCCAAGTTACATGCTGCCAAGTTTTTGGGAGCGGTGGTTTGGTGGGCGATAATGGTATTCGGAATTATTTCCGCTTTGCCAAGACTTGGAATTGACCTAATGATTCTTAATGCTCTTGTCACTGGGCTCATTGCAATGATTGCTTTGGCCGGCGGCTTGGCTTTTGGATTAGGAGGAAAAGAATACGCAAGTCACTTGATCTCTAAGTTCAAGGATGTAACTGAAGATAAGTAATTAGTCTTTTGCCAAAAACAAGGGACTTGTTATAATAAGAAAAATCGTCCGCGATTTCGCTTAAACGAGTGAGGCGTTTACGCGAAAGAGTCGGACGATTTTTTGTTTGTTTTCTCACAAGTAAATATATTTTACCTATCGGGGTCGGGGTTTTGTTCTCCTGCGGAACAAACCCCTATCGCTCGGATTGTTTAGTCCCGCCGAATGGGCGGGACACCAAGCTGAACAATCCTGCGCGATCCCCCTTATAGGTAAAATATATTTCGAATACAAAATTTTAGTTTTAGAAAACTTAGTTGGGAGGAGTAGAGCCAAGCTAAAAAGTTTCTAAGACGCGTACTCAAATCAAAATAAAAGATGGCGGTTAAGAAAACTTATTGTAGGGTGGGGGTGAAAAATAAAAAAAATGAGACTCGGGGGAGTCTCAGTAAACGGTGATGGTGATAGTTTTCAGTTTTCTGAAAGGATGTGGTTTGCTGGCGTTGTTGACCAGGCGCGTGATGCCGCGCTTCAGACAAATCTCGCAGAAACGCTCGGTGACGATTTCGGTGTGGGTACAAAGAAAGAATTTCCCCGTGGCATCGTAGAGGCGGTAAGTGGTAATCATGGTCACCGTTACCATTTTGTCCTCCTTTTTATTTGGGGTTGCTGGCAACACTATAGATATATATAGCTACTATGTCAATTGCTTTGGCGCTCGTAGCCCTAGATAAATTGATGGTTTTTACAGTTAGGAAAGGCAGGTCTTTTTGCCCCACTTGACTTGTGGAAATCTCTTGCCTATACTTAGCCTCACGAATGAATTCCAGTATAAAAACCTTAGGCAAAGCGCTCCGGAGCTAACGCATAAGCGAGAGTTCGGCGAGCCGCTTTGAAAAGCGGTTTTTTAATCTGAATGAACGTATTTTGAAAATTGAAGCAAGTAATGTACGTAGGTATTTAATTTTGGTCCTGTGCGCCAAAGTAATTTTTATTTTGGTTCTGAAATAAGTTCAGTGCGCCCCTCAATGGCGTAGCGTGGGATTACATATGACATTAATTAATTGGATAATTAATTTAATAAGTCAGCATTGGGATGGTTGGCATTAAGGGCGAACGGTGGATGCCTAGACATCAAAAGGCGATGAAGGACGCAGCGTAGCGGCGATACTCTTCGGGTAGGTGCGTAGCAACCGATGATCCGGAGGTTTCCGAATGGGACAACCCCATCAAGCAAACCTTGATGACCGAGCACATTTATGTGCTTGGAGCGAACCTAGGGAAGTAAAACATTTCAGTACCTAGAGGAAAGGAAAACAAATCCGACACCAGAGATTCACGACGTAAATTTTAATTAATTTGTGTGGTGAGTTTTTGGTGCCGGACCATTCCCCGAGTAGCGGCGAGCGAAACGGGAGTAGCCCAAACCGGGAATTTTTTAAAGACCCGGGGTTATAGGATAAAAACTCTGACGCAAGTTAGGGAAAGTTATAAAATTATTAGTTAATTGAATTTCACTGGAAAGTGAAACCATAGAAGGTGATAGTCCTGTAAATGAAAATTAATAATCTTTCTGGTTTTTATTCCTGAGTACTTCAGGGTAACAGAGCCTTGGAGGAAGTTACGAGTACTATCTCGTAAGGCTGAATACTTTTGATGATCGATAGTGAACAAGTACCGTGAGGGAAAGGTGAAAAGCAGGCCGGTGAGGCCGTTGAAATAGAACCTGAAACCGTTTGTCTACAAGGAACTGAACCTCTAAGTATTAATCTTCGGATTAATGCGGAGGAACAGTGTGCCTATTGAAGAATGACCCAACGACTTTATGTGTGTGGCTAAGGATAATTTCTTTGAAGAGAGGATCCGTAGGGAAACCGAGTGTTAATAGCGCGAAAAAGGTCTCACATATAAGACTCGAAGCCGGATGAGCTTGCCCTGTCCAGGATGAACTTCGCCGAAAGGCGAAGGGAGGTCCGAACCGGTGAGTTGTGCAACACTCTCGGATGAGATGGGGTAAGGAGTGAAAAGCTAATCGAATTCGGTAATAGCTAGTTCTCTCCGAAATAGTTTTAGGACTAGCGCTATGAAGTAACCGGTGGGGGTAGAGCACTGGATGGTCGGTAATAGTCGAAAGACTGCCCGACCAATCAAACTCCGAATACCGCCGGCGGTATCATAGTAGTCAGTACGCGGGGGCTAAGCTCCGTGTACGTGAGGGGAACAGCCCAGACCATAAGCTAAGGTCCCTAAATGCGCGCTAAGTGTAAAAGGCAGTTTTGTACCATGGACAGATAGGAGGTTGGCTTAGAGGTAGCCATCCTTTAAAGAGTGTGTAACAACTCACTATTCGACCGGTATGGGGCGCCGAAAATGTATCGGGGCTAAGCGCGTCACCGAAGATGCGGGTGGATGTATATCGCACACAGAGTAATTTATTATTTTGTGTGCGGTTTGCATTCGCGGTAGGAGAGCATTCTTGACTAGCTGTGAAGGTCGATCCGTGAGGGCGACTGGAGCGTCAAGAAGTGAGAATGTTGGGATGAGTAACCACAATCACAATGAGAAATTGAGACCCCAAAAATCCAAGGTTTCCGTGGCACTGGCAATCAACCACGGGTTAGTCGGCCCTAAGGCAATGGCGAAAGCCGCAGCTGATGGACAGCAGGTTAATATTCCTGCACAGCCGCACTATCATATCTGGGGGACGAAGGAAATAAACACACGTGCCTTATTGGTTTGGCATTCCTGCTCAAAGGCTTCGGCCGAGAGAGGGAGAACGTTCGGTTTTTACCGGGCGAACGTGAGCGAAGAGCCTTCCGAGAAAAACCCAGTAAAGCGATAGTGTGGCTTCCGTACCGTAAACCGCCACTGGTGGGTGAGGCGAGAAGCCTAAGGGGAACGAGTGAGTCATCGTTAAGGAACTCGGCAAAAAAGCGGCCGTAACTTCGGGATAAGGCCTGCCCTTCGCAAGAAGGGCCGCAGCGAAAGTATCTCTGGCGACTGTTTACCAAAAACACAGCTCCCTGCTAACTCGTAAGAGGATGTATAGGGGGTGACGCCTGACCAATGCCGGAAGGTCAAGC
>CAZTBQ010000002.1:0-27444 GCA_964612445.1 uncultured Candidatus Saccharibacteria bacterium
ACACCTCTCTTAACTTATTTTCCTCTGATGTAGTAAATGGCTTCATGGGAACTTCCACAATAATCTACGTATCTATCCCAGACTCATCTCCAACCTGTGCCAATTTAGGACTTCCAACACTGGCAACTTCTTCATATACATATAATTGCGTAACAACTCAAAATCTCCGCAAAACTGATGGCACCGGTTGGATTCCGGTTAACTTCCAAAGAATCTCATCTAATTCTCCAATTTCACAACTTCCAATAGACCCACAAAATACAACTACCACCAACTCCTATTACACTTACATAACTGGAGGTTCTTGGAAGCTAACCGCAGTATCTCTAGAATCTCAAAAATACATAGCTCAAGGTAACACCGATGGAGGAACAGCTCCATCTTCATTTGAAATGGGTAATAATATGTCACTCGGGTCAACTGTATTTCCAAACAACTGGATTAAAGTCCCCGGAAACTCCACCTTTGGAACATCCGACTTCTGGGTTATGAAATATGAAGCAAAGTGCGCGGATACGAGTGGAAATTTACTCACAACTCCAACTGAATCTACATACCAAATCTACAATGCTCATGGCGCTGGCGGAACTGCTTGTACTTCTGCTAACTCCAGATATGTAACTTCGGCTCCAACTGGATATCCGATAACTCGGATCGCCCAAAACAAAGCGGGCGCAGATAATGATGCTATCGAATACTGCCAATCTATCGGGGCACGCCTAATTACCAACAACGAATGGCAAACTATTTCTTGGAATGTACAAAATGTTTCTTCCAACTGGAGTGGGGGTTCGGTCGGGAGTGTGTACATGAGCAGAGGCAATTCAAATGGTTCCGCAGCACAAATTGCATCCGCAGACGACACAAACTCAACCTACCTTACCGGATACACTGATTTTACCCATAGGAGAACTCATTCACTTTCCAACGGACAAACAATTTGGGATTTAGCTGGTAACGTTTGGGAGTGGACCAACGACACAATCACTGGAGCGAATCAACCGTACGCGACAACTCCAGGTTTTGCATGGAGACAGTTCAATACAATCACAACTTGGGGAACGATGACTCAACAAACTGCAGGTCCCTCCAATAATACTTGGAGCACAACTCAAGGAATGGGACAAATTTATTCCGATGGCACAGGTTCAAATGCTACTAACTACGCTTTCTTCCGTGGTGGCCGTTGGCTCAATGGCACGTACGCCGGAGTAGAGACGTTGGCTCTGGACAATGGCCCGACGATTACGGCCGGCGACATTGGCTTCCGTTGTGCCCGGTAGATATTATTTGATCCCGCACTAAACCGGGCATAGTCCTTGAGATGGCGATCGTTGCATGGTTTCAGGGACCAAGCACTATGAGTACATAGTACTCGGTCAACCGCCAGTACAGGCGGTTGACTTATTTTCAATTATTTACTATCATCTTTAAACATATTCCCAGACAGGGAAGTTAGTTTTTATGCCGACAATACATCAATTAATTAAAAAAGGGAGAAAGTCGCTGAAGACCAAAACAAAGTCTCCGGCTTTTTCGTACTATTTTAACCACATTCAAAATAAGCGAGTTGATTCTCCGTCTCCGTTCAAGAGAGGAGTTTGCTTGAAAGTTTTTACCACCACTCCAAAGAAACCAAACTCAGCCTTGCGAAAAGTTTGCCGTGTTCGTTTGACTAATGGAATGGAAACCACTGCTTATATTCCAGGAGAAGGACACAACTTACAGGAACACTCTATCGTTGTTCTCCGCGGAGGAAGAGTTAAAGATTTGCCGGGTGTTAGATATCACGTTGTTCGTGGTGTTTTGGATACTTCCGGAGTTGATAACCGAAAACAGCAGAGATCAAAGTATGGTTCTAAGAAAAATGCCGGAGCAGCCAAAAAATAGTAGGTGAGCGTAGCGAACCTACCGAGCACATAAATTAACCAACAAAAAATGAAATTTACTGATATAAAAACAAATGAATTGGTCGGAAGCAGGGCATATAGTGATATGTGCTCGGTGCTCAATTCTGTAGATAAATTTTTATCGTCTACAGACTCAAAAATTTAAACATAATTGGCAAATGCGAAAAAAGAGAGTTTATAAAAAACATTACAAAGCAGATACTAAACACGGAAGAATTGATCTTGGCCGATTGATTAACTACGTCATGTGCGACGGAAAGAAATCTATTGCTGAGAAAGTTGTTTATGATGCATTAGATATTATCGCTAAAGAAACCAAAGAAGACGCATTGGTTGTTTTTGATAGAGCGATGGAAAACGCATCTCCAATTTTGGAAGTTGCTTCTAAGCGTGTTGGTGGAGCTAACTATCAGGTTCCGCGAGAAGTAAGCCCTGCTCGAAAATTTGTTTTAGCTTTAAGGTGGATGGTGGAAGCCTCTAGAAACGTAAAAGGCAAGCCAATGGCTGCCAGATTGGCCGCGGAAATAATTGCTGCTTCCAAGAATGAAGGAACTGCCATTAAGAAGAAGCAAGATACTCACAGAATGGCTGAGGCTAACAGAGCTTTCGCTCATTTCGCCAGATAGTTGAGCGTAGCGAAACTACCGAGCACATAAGCTGTGAACTATAAGCAAGTCGCATGGAATATAATTTTAAAAATCATTAACCAAGTCGTTAACCCTTGAGCAAATGTGCTCGGTGCTTGTTTTGTAGCTAAATTTTTTCGCTATAAATCAGGCTCAAAATTTAGACAAAACTAAGCATGCCGCGAATATATCCATTAGAAAAAATTAGGAACATCGGAATTATTGCTCATATTGATGCCGGAAAGACTACTACTTCTGAGCGTGTTCTTTTCTATACCGGAGTTTCTCACAAAATTGGCGAAGTTCACGAAGGAGCAGCAGTAATGGATTGGATGGAGCAGGAGAGAGAGCGTGGTATCACAATTACTTCCGCGGCAACCACGGCTTTTTGGGTTCCAACTTATCGAAAGGGAGATAAAAATTACGAATATCGCTTTAACTTAATTGATACTCCTGGACATATAGACTTTACTGTTGAAGTTAAAAGATCGCTACGTGTTTTGGACGGCGCAGTAATGGTTTTTGACGGTGTTTCTGGTGTTGAGCCACAATCGGAAACCAATTGGAGATATGCTGATGACTATCAAGTTCCAAGATTATGTTTTATAAATAAATTAGATAGGATGGGGGCAAGTTTTGTTAATGGATTGGCTTCTATCCACGATAGGTTGACTCCAAATGCTGTTGCTATTCAGCTTCCTATTGGGTTGGAGGCGGAACACAAAGGAGTTGTAGATCTTATCAGGATGACCGCTTTTGAATTTCAGGGTGCTCATGGCGAGAACATTATCGAGATTCCGATTCCTAATGACATGAATGAAGATGTGGCTAAATATCGCCATACTTTAGTTGAAAAAATTGCGGATACAGATGATTCTTTGATGTCCAAATATTTAGACGGAGTCGAAATAACTGTAGATGAATTTAAAAAAGCCCTTAGAAAAGCGACCATCGCTAATACTTTGGTTCCGGTTTTGTGTGGTACCGCTTTAAAGAATAAAGGCGTGCAATTTATGTTGGACGCAGTTGTGGATTATTTACCATCTCCGCTAGACATCCCACCAATTAAAGCTATTGACCAGAACACTGGAGTCGAAGTTCCAAGACATTCATCTGACACCGAGCCATTCACTGCATTGGCATTTAAGATCGCAACCGATCCTTACGTTGGAACTTTAACTTACTTTAGAAATTATTCCGGAGTTTTGAAGAAAGGTTCTTATGTTTTAAATACTACCAAAGGACAGCAAGAGCGTATTGGACGTATTGTTCGTATGCACGCTAATGATCGAGAAGAAGTTGATGAAGTCTTTGCCGGAGAGATCGCCGCTATTGTAGGACTTAAAGGGACTACTACTGGCGACACTTTGACCGATCCGACAGCTCCGGTTGTTTTGGAATCTATTACATTCCCTGAGCCGGTTATCGGAATTAGAATTGAGCCGAAGACTAAGGCTGACCAGGAAAAAATGGGCAATGCTTTACATCGTTTGGCCGAAGAAGATCCAACTTTCCGCGTGGAGGGTGATAACGAAACTGGTGAGACTATTATTTCCGGTATGGGTGAACTTCACTTGGAAATTATTGTGGATCGTATGAAGCGCGAATTTAATGTTGAAGCCAATGTCGGCAGACCGCAGGTTGCTTATAAGGAAACCATTTTGGGCGAAGCTGAAGCCGAAGGAAAATATATTCGTCAGTCTGGAGGTCGTGGTCAGTATGGTCATTGTTGGTTGTCCGTGAAGCCTTTGGAACGCGGAAAAGGATTTGAATTTATCAATGCTATTAAGGGAGGCGCAATTCCACAAGAATTTATTTCTCCGATCGAAAAAGGTGTAAAAGAAGCGGTTAGTCGTGGTGTAGTTGCCGGATACCCGATTATGGACATAGAAGTCAAACTTTTTGATGGATCTTATCATGAAGTCGATTCTTCGGAAGCCGCGTTTAAGATGGCCGCCTCTATGGCTTTGCAGGAGGCAGCTAAGAACGCCAAGCCGGTTATTTTGGAACCGATTATGAAAGTTCAGATAATTATTCCGATGGATTACTTGGGTGAGGTTACCGGTAACGTTAACTCTAAGAGAGGAAGAATTGATGCGATCAACGATCGTGGAAACACTAAGATTATTGATTGTAAGATTCCGCTTTCGGAAATGTTCGGATATGTTACCGAGTTGCGTTCAATGACTCAAGGACGAGGAAGCTCCACTATGGAATTTGATCATTACGAGCCAACTCCGAAGAACATTGAGGCAGAGATCGTTAGTGGAAAACGTAAATAGTGGCGTCCCGATTCGGGGCTTCCCCCGAATCGAGGATCCTCGATTTCTTAATCCGCGACTTTTGTCGCGGATAGAAATCGGGAGAAAGAGGAAATAGTAATTGATTTAGAACTAGAAATACCACAAAACCCGCCAACCTGGCGGGTTTTGTGTTTATGTCGTTGCAAAATTGTGCCCCGCCGAGTAGGCGGGGTTTCTAACCCCTAAGCTCGCAAACTCGCTAAGGGGATTAGTTAATTGACAAAAAAGCACATTTGACTAGAATTAGATGACTGCTGGGAGTGGTTTCCTGGCATAAAATATAAACAAAAAACAAGTCGATTAATTTAATTTCAATAGAGGATCGCTTTTAGCGTGACTCAAAAAAATTATGGCAGAAAAAGAAAAATTTACTCGCGGTAAGCCACACGTTAACGTTGGTACTATTGGCCACGTTGACCAGGGTAAAACAACCCTCACCGCGGCCATTACTCATGTTTTACACATGAAAGGTTTGGCGAAAAAATCAGAGGGAGTCGATGATATCGATAACGCTCCGGAAGAAAAAGCTCGTGGTATTACCATTGCGATTCACCACTCCGAGTACGAGTCCGAAAAGAGACACTATGCTCACATTGATGCACCAGGTCACGCGGACTACATTAAAAACATGATCACCGGTGCCGCCCAGATGGACGGTGCAGTATTGGTTGTCGCAGCTACTGATGGTCCTATGCCTCAGACTCGAGAACACATCCTTTTGGCTTACCAGGTCGGTGTGCCGAAAATCGTTGTTTTCTTGAACAAGTGCGATATGGTTGATGATCCAGAACTCATCGATTTGGTAGAGTCTGAAGTTCGAGAGCTTTTGAAGAAATATAACTATGATGGAGATGCTACTCCAGTTATCCGTGGTTCAGCTTTGAAGGCTTTGAATGCGACCGCTGTTGACAGTGCCGATGCTAAACCGATTGTTGATTTGGTTCAGGCTTTGGATGATTTTATTCCGGAACCTGTTCGAGAACTCGATAAACCAGCTCTTATGCCTATCGAAGATATTTTCTCTATCGAAGGACGTGGAACTGTTGTTACCGGACGTATTGAACGTGGAGTCGTTAAAGTTAACGATGAAATGGAAATCATTGGTTTGCGACCAACTGTAAAGACGGTTGTAACCGGTATTGAAATGTTCAACAAACTTTTGGACGAAGGACAGGCCGGCGATAACGTCGGAATCTTGCTCCGAGGTTTGAAGAAGGAAGATGTCGAACGCGGTCAGGTTATTGCCAAGCCGGGTTCCGTCACTCCTCACACCGAATTTGATTGTGAAGTTTACATTCTTTCAAAAGAAGAAGGTGGACGACACACCCCATTCTTTAAAGGATATAAGCCACAGTTTTACATCCGAACCACTGACGTTACCGGTGAAGTAACTTTGCCGGAAGGTTCAGAAATGGTTATGCCTGGTGATACAGTTAAACTTAAAGTTAAACTTATTTCTCCAGTTGCATTGGAAGAAAAGCAGAGGTTTGCTATCCGCGAAGGTGGTAAAACCGTCGGTGCTGGTGTTGTAACTAAGATCAACGCCTAAATAGCTCTTAAACCAAAAACTTAGCCAATTTTAAATGGCAAAGAAAGAAGAAGCACAGCAAAAATTAAGGTTAAGGATTCGCGCATACGATCACAAGCTTATCGACAATTCTACTCGTTTGATTATTGAAACGGCCGAGAAGAATGACGCAAAGATTGTTGGTCCTATCCCGCTTCCGACCGAGATTAAAAAATATACCGTAAACCGCTCGACCTTTATCGATAAAAACTCGAGAGAGCAATTTGAGTTAAGGGTTCACAAGCGACTTATAGATATTATGAATCCAGGTCCGAAGATAATTGAATCACTTTCAAATCTTAATTTGCCTGCTGGCGTAGATATTGAAATTAAATTAATCTAATCGCACATCTCGTGTGATATGAATACAAAAAACGGCTCCGCGAGGGCCGTTTTTTGGTTTTTCCAGCAGAAGACGTTTTTATTTTGATTTCGTCGGGTCGCTGTCTAGCTCCTCCTGCGGGAGCTAGCGCTGCCGCTCGTTCACTTTGCTCTCGCAAAGCGAGAGACCAAGCCAAAGTGAACTGCGCGACACCCGCCGAAATTAAAATAAAAGAGTCGGTTGGAAAAACTTGGTTGAAAATAAGTGATTAAGAACAAATTTCGATGTCCTGCCACAAACAGAAATATCGGCGGTTTTAAAACTTATTTTACGAGTGGTGACAGGGCGAAGACAGAGACCAAGCCAAAATGAACTGTTTACGGTGAGCATAGTCGAACCGCGCGATACCCCTTATAGGTAAAATATATTTCAAATAGCAAGATAGCAGTTAAGAAAACTTATTTGACGAGTGGTGAGTGTGGGAGAATTGATTTATTATTCAATCATGTTAGATGATGTAGCAAAAAATGAAAAAAGTTGGGGCAAAGAAGAGTGGCAAGAGATGAGAGCTAAACTCGAAATTTTGCCGCTCAACAAGCTAAAACTGTTGGCAAAAAATGTTGGTATTCGATTTTCCGGGGAAGATTATGATTTATCGGATCATCCAAAATTGTCCGAAAAAGAGCAGTTAATTTTAGTTATGGATGAGGTTGAAAAGGAAAAACTCGTTTTTGAGTACGAAAAATTGAAAGGAATTACTGAATAAGTATAGCTTTCTTGTTCGGTGGGCTTTTTTGGTTTATTCTTTTTGTAGCAATTAAAAAGAGGAGGAAGACATGCTGTCGCGATTCTTTGGGTGGCTGAAGTTACTATTTTTCAAGCCTGCCGTCAAAGATCCTGTGGTTGAGCTGACGCGAATAGCAAAATCAGGTATACCTACGGGAGTGACGTTTGATCCCAAAAGTCTAACTTTCAAGATTACCGATGTTGGCGCATATTTTGGGAATTGGGATGAGTTTGAGCGCGAGAGCGAAGAGCGGCGAATGCGCGCTGAGCGTACGCAAGCCCTGACGATTTCTCGTGACGGGGCATCATCAATTGAGACTCCGGAAGACCTTATTAGATATTTTAGGAATGTTCCCGAAGAAAAGCGTCGAGCGGTTTTGTTCGAGACAAAAAAGTGAAGTGACCTGCCTTGGGCAGGTTATTTTTTTATTCAAAAATGTTATTCTGAAGTTAGCAGTTTTAATGGAGGCGCGCATGAAAAGTGCTTGGCAGGCCAGAATGGAGGTAGAAGCTCTTATTGAACTTGCCAAAGATGGGATGAGCGTTCCTTCGCCTGGGCTCGGTCAGGGCAAGCGATGTAAAAATAATATGCAGATTATCTTGAAAGAGATAAACTCCGCCATCGCTAAGGGGAATTGTTCGGTGTATGTTTCTGCTGGGCAGCTGAGATTTCGCAAGCATATTATCAAGGGTGAGCAGGTTGGTATTTTGCTTCGTAGATTGATGCGGCTTGGATACGGTGTTTCATTTCACGCCAGCGAACACTATGGAAGCCCCATAATTCGTATTTATTGGAAAACCCAGGTTTAAGGCTTGGGATTTTTTGTATATTACGAAAATACTAATTGGTACTAATTTTACGAATAATTAGTTGAGCTGTTGGGTTGACCCCGCACCAAGCCGAACGCTGGTCCTTGAGTATGGTTTGATTTGAGGGTGTTCCGATATTAATAAGTATTATATGGATTGTTATATTTCTTCATTGGTCGGACAGGAAAGGCGTTCGTCTGGTGACAGGGTTCAATCCCGTAGTGAATCTCGCTTATTGAATGTAGCGTCTTCGACGCTAGCGAGATTCTACTACGGGTTGACATAAGCCCTCCCATAGACTAATATATGCAAGTCACTTTAATGGCTAAGCACTTAAGCAATTAAGTACTCAGTTACATAAGGATAACCGATTAGGCAATCGCCCGGGAATCCTTGGCGGTTTTTTTATAACAAAATAGGCGGGTTTCGGTGGCGAATAGTCAAAACGCTCAAGCACATATAATGTGCTCGGTCATAATTTTCTAACTCGCTTTCGCTCGCAACAAAATTTATGAGTTTCATATTAGCAAAAAAAGTAAAAATGACTCAGATCTGGAAGGACGGAAAAATCGTTCCAGTAACTGTAGTTAAAGCGGAACCTAACAAGGTTTCTTTAGTGCGTACTAACGATCGAGATGGATATAGCGCGGTTCAAGTTCAGCTCGGAAGGACCAAAAAGGAATTTTCTATTAACGAAGGAGAGACTTTTGAGGTTGGACAAGAGATTTCAGTTGCCACCTTCACTGAAGGTGAAGATGTGACTATCTCCGGGCTTTCGAAGGGACGCGGTTTTCAGGGTGGAGTTAAAAGACATGGTTTCCACGGAGGACCTAAAACTCACGGTCAGAAAAACAGATATCGAGCACCAGGATCCATCGGTAGTACTGCTCCTCAAAGAGTTGTTCCGGGAAGGAGAATGGCCGGACACTTTGGAATGGAAAGAAATACTCGAAAAGATGTAAAAATCGTTCAGATTGATGCCGAAAATAACTATTTGATGTTAAAAGGTGCAGTTCCGGGGGGTCCAGGAACTTTGGTAGAAATTTTCAAAGCGTAAAATGGAAGCAAAAATTTATAATCTTAAAAACGAAGAAGTTTCTTCCATTAAATTACCGGAAGATATTTTTGACAGAAAGTTTAGCGAGGCCTTAGTAAAACAGGTTCTTTTGGCGCAGATGGCTAACTCTCGTGAACCTTGGGCGCATGCCAAAGGACGAGGAGAAGTTCGTGGTGGTGGTAGAAAGCCATGGAAACAAAAGGGAACCGGTCGTTCAAGACACGGTTCAATTCGATCACCAATTTGGAAGGGTGGTGGAAAATCACATGGTCCAGTCAAAGAACGTGACTATTCTCAGAAAGTAAACAAGAAAATGAAAAGAGCTGCTCTTTTTGCTGTTCTTTCAAAGAAATTCCGAGTTGGCGAAATTAAATTTATGGAAGATCTTAACCTGAAGACCGGAAAGACCAAAGAATTTGCTCCTATTTTGGCAACTCTTTCAGGAAAACAGCCAAAAGGAAAGAAGTACGACACTCTCTTGGTTTATGCTCCAGAAGGTGGACGCAATCTTGCTTTGGCAAGCCGAAATCTTCCAAAGACCAAGACTATTTCTTCAACTTCGCTTAATGTCTACGACTTGTTGAACTACAAGAATCTTTTAATTGACCAGAAGGCAGTCGCAGTCATTTCCGAACACTATAAAATTTAAACATGGCAGATACATTCTTAATCAAAAAAATAGGAATTACCGAAAAATCTTCCGTTATGCAGGAAGGAGGTAAATACATGTTCCATGTAAAGCTTTCTGCTACTAAACCAGAAATCAAAAAAGTTATTGAAGAACTTTATGGAGTTAAGGTTGTCGGTGTAAACGCTCTCAGATCTTTTGCAAAAGCAAAGAGATTTGGTTCCGTTTATGGTGACAAGCCTGAATACAAAAAAGTTTATGTAACTTTGAAAGAAGGTCAAAAAATCGATGTTTTAGGAACAAAGTAAAAATATGAAATCTTTTTCACCAACAAGTCCATCCCGAAGAAGCTTCACTGCGGTTGAATACCGAAAGCTTTTGACTGGCGATAAGCCATACAAGAAGCTCATGAAGAAAATTCATGATAGCGCCGGAAGAAACTCTCAGGGAAGAATTACTCAGAGACATCAAGGAGGAGGAAATAAAAAGATGTACCGTGTTTGGGATAGCAAGCAGAATAAGTTGGGGTCCTCATTTATTTTAGAGACCATTGAATACGATCCATACAGAACCTCTTTCATTTCTTTGATTAAATACGAAGACGGAACAAAGTCTTACATTCTAACTCCACACGGAGTTTCAAAGGGAGCTCAATTGTTTATCGCTGAAGCTGCTCCGCTCAAGTCCGGAAACAGAATGAAATTGAAGAATATTCCAGTTGGTTATCAGGTTCACAACGTTGAAATGCAGCCAGGACAAGGTGGAAAGATAATTCGCTCCGCTGGTTCCTATGCAGAAGTTTTGGCTAACGCTGACGGATATACTGATTTAAAGATGCCATCCGGAGAAGTTCGAAGGGTCCTTTGGGATTGTTTGGCTACTTTGGGTCAGGTTTCAAACATCGAACACAACTTGGTTGTTGGAGGAAAAGCAGGACGTTCCAGGTGGTTGGGTGTACGACCGACAGTTCGTGGATCTGCAATGAATCCAGTTGATCATCCATACGGTGGTGGTGAAGGCTCACAGCCTCGTGGTACCAGGAAGCCGAAAGATGTCTGGGGTAATGTTACTGGAGGAAGAAAGACTCGTAAGAAGAGAAATCCAACTTCAAGGTTAATCGTAAAAAGAAGGAATAAAAAATAAAAATAATTAATGTCCAGAAGTACTAGAAAAGGTCCATTCGTGGATCAAAATATCTTAAAGAAAATTGCCAAAGGACGCCCAGAAGATTTGGGGGCTATTAAGACTTGGGCGAGAGCTTCTGAAATTTCACCAGACATGGTGGGATACACTTTTGCTGTACATAACGGAAGAACTTTTACCGATCTTAGAATTACCGAAGAAATGGTTGGACACCGATTGGGTGAATTTGTATTGACCAGGAAGTTTATTAGACATGGAGGAAAGATTCAGAAAGAAGCAGAACAAAAGGCCGCTCAAGCTGCTGCACCTGCCGCAAAAAAATAATTAAATAAACATGGAGAAACAAATAGCAAAACTTAATTATTTGCGAATGGCGCCAAGAAAGGTGAGGTTAGTGGCAAGCTTGCTTCGTGGTCTTTCAGTTAATGAAGCCGAAGCTCAGCTTATTTTAATGAGAAAGAGAGCCGCTAAGCCGATACTCAAGCTTTTGCGATCTGCGGTTGCCGGAGCCAAGAGCAAAAAAGGAATGGATATTGATAAGCTAATTGTTAGCTCCATCATGGTTGACGGAGGTCCAATGCTTAAGCGATATATGGCGAGAGCTCAGGGCCGAATGGCTGAAATCCAGAAAAAGATGAGTCATATCACTATGACCTTAGTTGAGAGCGAAAAAGTTACCAAGAAATATACAATTGTAGTTCCAAAGAAGGATAAGCATTTGGTGCACGAGGAAAATGCTAAGAAGGCAGATGTTCCGAAGCCAAAGCGCGAAAAGAAAGTTGCCAAGAAAGGAACTTCGGTCGTTAAAAAGGTTTTCTCTAAAAACACCAAGGATACTTCCGGAGATAAATAATTACTATGGGACAAAAAATTAATCCAAAATCTTTTAGAACGGGTATCACCAAAAACTGGGTTTCCAGATGGTATTTCGCGATGCCTCCTCATAAAGGTAAAAACGATATAACTTTGAGTAAGACCAGAATCTATGCAAAGTTCTTAATGGAAGATGAAGCTATTCGAAACACCGTTAAAGAAAAAATCAGTTTAGCCGGAGTTTCTTTGGTTGAAATTGAAAGAACCGCAAGCTCAATCCGAGTATTTATTAAGGCTGCTAGACCGGGATTGGTAATCGGAAGAGGCGGAAAGGGTGTTGAAGATTTGAGCAAGGCTATTGAAGCTGCAATTTTGAAAGTACGAGGAGACAAGAAGCAGATTGCTTTAAGTGTCAACATTGAAGAATTGCGAAGAAACGAAATTTCCGCTCAGTATACTGCTCAGCAGATTGCTTGGGATATGGAAAAGAGAATGAGCACCAGGAGAACAATGAAGAAGTATCTTGATTTCATTGCGCAGAACCGAGAAGTCAAGGGAGCTAAGATTTTGGTTTCCGGACGTGTAGACGGAGGTGAAATCGCACGACGTGAAGTTTTGAAATACGGATCACTTCCTTTGCAGAATTTGAGAGCGGATATCGATTACGGAACCGCGACTGCATTTACTTCATACGGAACCAACGGAATCAAAGTTTGGATATATAAGGGTGAAATTTTTGCAAAGAAAGCGGATAAACCACTCGGGTCGGAGGATGGACGAGGAAATAAATCAGATAATTAAAAATCATGTTAGTTCCAAAAAAGGTAAAACATCGAAAGTGGCAAAAAGGACGTTCTAAGGGCCGAACTGTTGAGACCAGAGGTTTGACTTTGAGCTACGGACAATTTGGTTTGAAAGCTACCGAATCTGCTTGGTTGAATTCCAGACAAATTGAAGCTGGCCGAAGAACAATTACCAACTTTTTGAAACGTGAAGGAAGGCTTTGGATTAGAGTTTTTCCTGATAAACCAGTAACCATGAGGCCTCCAGAAATGACCTTGGGAGGTGGAAAAGGAAGTGTAGACCGATACGTTTTTCCGGTTAGACCTGGTAGAATTATTTTTGAAATTGATGGAGTTAGTCGAACTACCGCCGAAGCAGCTTTAAAGCGCGCCGCTTACAAGATGCCGTTTAAATCAAAATTTGTTTCACGATAATAACATGAAAAAGAAAGAATTAAATGAATTAAAAGGCAAGCCGAGCATGGAGCTCGAGAAGGAAATTCGCGAGATAAAGACTTCTTTAAGGAAGGATATGTTTGACTTACAGGCCGGAAAGTTGCAAAATGTACGAACTCTGCGCGATAAGAAAAAAAAGATTGCGCGGCTAATGACGATTTTGAATTCTCAAAATGGAAAATAAACAGAAAATAAATAGAAAGTTGCAAGGAGTGGTGGTCTCCGACAAAATGTTGAAGACGCGTGTTGTGGCCGTAACCATAACCAGGCAGCATCCTAAATACTTAAAGCTTTATCGAGTAACCAGAAAGTTCAAGGCTCACGATGAAGATAATACCTATAAGGTCGGCGACAAAGTGGTTATTTCTGAAACCAGACCGATTTCCAAAGATAAGCGTTGGATAATAACCGGAAAAATTTAACATGATACAAGAGAGATCAATTTTAAAAGTTGCCGATAATAGTGGAGCAAAAAGCGTAAGGTGTTTTCGTATTTTGGGCGGAACACGACACAGATATGCTAATGTTGGAGATCTTTTGATTGCTTCTGTGCAAACTGCAGAGCCAAGAAAAGGCACCAAAAAGAAAGATATTGTCCGATGTGTTTTGGTTCGATCCAGAAACGTTTTAAAGAGAGCAGACGGAAGCTATGTTCGCTTTGATGAAAACGCAGTTGTTATTTTGAATGCCAAGAACGAACCGATTGCAACCCGTGTTTTCGGACCAATGCCAAGAGAATTAAAAGCCAAAGGTTTTGAAAAGATAGTCACAATGGCTGAAGAAATTGTATAAAACCATGTTAAGAATTAAAAAAGGAGATCAAGTAAAAATTTTGGCTGGTAAGGATTCCGGGAAAACAGGAAATGTTTTAAGCATTCTCTCTGACGGCCGAGTTGTTGTTGAGGGCTTGAATTTGGTGAATAAGAGAATGAAGCCAAAACAGCAGGGAAAAACCGGAGAGATGGTTAAGATCCCGCAGCCTGTGAATTCTTCGAACGTTCTTTTGATTTGTAAAAATTGCAAGAAGTCTACCAGGGTTGGTTTTAGAGACATGGATTCTAAAAAGGTAAGGTATTGTAAAAAGTGTGAGGCAACAAACTAAATATGGAAAAAGTTACCCCTAAAAAATTATTGGAAAAGATTGTGGTGAATATCGGAACCGGAAAGCTTTCTCAGCTGGCGAATTTTAGTGATAAAGTTTTGCCGCAGATTATTAAAGATCTTTCCGCAGTTACCGGCCAGCACCCAGTTCAGCGACCGGCCAAGAAATCCATTGCAGGATTCAAGCTCCGACAGGGAACTATCGTGGGTTTGCAAATTACTCTTCGAGGGCAGAAAATGGTTGATTTTTTTGAGCGACTGATTACAATAGTATTACCTCGTGTGCACGACTTTAAAGGCTTAAAGACTAACTCCGTGGATGCCCACGGCACTTTAAGCATTGGTTTTCGTGAACAGGTTGTTTTTCCGGAAATTTCTGCCGAAGAATCTCAATATACTTTTCCGTTTGGAGTAAACATCGTTCCTAAGAATGGCAAGAAGGAAGAGATTGTCGCCGCTTACAAGGAATTAGGAGTGCCGTTTGCAAAGGGAGAGGAGGTTGTATTCAAAAAAAGAAAGAAGAACAACAGGAAAAAATAAACAATGGCTAAAACATCAGTAGTTGCAAGAAGTCAAAAGAAACCAAAATTCTCTTCAAGAATAGTTCGAAGATGTTTTAGGTGTGGAAGAAAACACGGATATATGAGAGCCTTCGGAATTTGCAGAATTTGTTTCCGAGAAATGGCAACCCAAGGTCAGATACCGGGAGTCAAGAAATCTTCGTGGTAAACATAAAAATATAATGTATTACGATTTATTACCAAAAATTAAAAACGCAGTAAGAGCCAAGAAGGAATATTTCCAGACTTCTTATTCGAATTTGGATTTGGCCGTTGCCAAGATCTTAGTTGAAGAAGGTTTTTTGAAGAGCGCCTCTAAAAAAGAAGTTGGACGAAAGCAGTACTTGGAAATTAAGCCGGCATACAAGTCTGGAGACGCGAGCTTTACAGACTACAAGCTTTACAGCAAGCCGAGCCGAAGAGTTTATCGCGGATACGATGAGTTGCGCCCAGTAAGACAAGGCTATGGAATTTCTATTGTTACCACGCCAAAAGGAGTGTTAACCGGAAAGCAGGCAAAGAAAGAAAAAGTCGGAGGAGAATATTTGTGCGAAGTTTGGTAATCGTAAATAAAACTTAAATGAGTAGATTAGCTAGAAAACCGATAAAAGTTTCATCTGGAGTGACCGTTTCAAATGACGGGCATGTGGTTTTGGTTAAGGGCCCAAAGGGTGAGCTTAAGATTAAACTTTTGTCTTTTGTAAAATTTGAAATTTCTGGCGATGAAGTTCAAATCACAAAGACCGCGAATTCCAAGCAGGCTTTGGCAAACAGCGGAACGATGGTTGCGTTGCTAAAGAATGCGATTGAAGGAGTTGCTAATGGATTTATGAAAGTTTTGGAAATTGAAGGAGTTGGTTATAAAGCAACCATGGACGGAAAGAATTTAGTTTTAGCTTTGGGTTTTGTTAATCCGATAAAAGTTATTCCGCCGGAAGAAATTGCGATTACCGTTGAAAAGAACCAGATCAAAGTTTCTGGAATAGATCGAGGATTGGTTGGTCAGATTGCCGCAAAGATTCGCTCATATAAGAAACCTGAACCTTATAAAGGAAAGGGAATTCACTATAAAGGCGAAGTTATTCAGCGCAAAGTCGGTAAGAAAGCCGGAGCAGCTGCTTCATAAAAACATGGATAAAAATAGACAAAATTTTGCAAAAAAGTTAAGGCGTTCTCATCGAACTAAAGCGAAGCTTTTTGGTACTGCAAAAACACCAAGAATCGCAGTTTTCCGAAGTAACAGATTTGTTTCTGCTCAGGCTATTGATGATGAAAAGATGAATACTTTGGTTGCTGCAGAGAGCAAGAAGGTTACTAAGGGGAAAAAGATGAACAAGACCGAATCGGCAAAAGCAACCGGATTGGAATTGGGCAAGTTGCTTTTGGAAAAGGGTATTAAGAATGGAATTTTCGACCGACGATCCTACAGATATCATGGTCGCGTGAAAGCTTTAGCCGAAGCTTTAAGAGAAGCAGGAATTAAGATATAAAATGTTTAACAATAACAGCAACAATAGAGGTCCTGGAGGTGGCGGAATGGGTGGACGTCGAGGACCTGGTGGTCCCGGTGGATTCAGAAGAGGCCCACGACCGGAAATAAAAGATGAATTTAAAGACAAGGTTCTAGACTTGAGGCGTGTTACTCGCGTGGTCAAAGGAGGAAAAAGATTCCGTTTTCGCGCAACTGTAGTTATTGGTGATGAAAGAGGAAGGGTTGGTGTTGGAATCGGAAAAGGAGCCGATGTTGCTCAGTCTGTTGCTAAAGCTAAGGCTGACGCAAAGAAATCTATTTTGAAAATTTTCTTGAAAGACGGAAGAACTATTCCGCATGAATCAATCGCTAAATATAGCGCTGCAACTGTTATTTTGAAGCCGGCAAAAGTTGGAAATGGACTTAAGGCTGGAGGTGCAGTTCGAGTAGTGTTGGCTCTTGCCGGAATTAAAGATGTTACCGCAAAAATTCTTTCTAGAACTCCGAATAAGCTTACTAATGCGATGGCGACCATTGAAGCTTTGAAGAAGATGAAAGTTTTAAAGCCGACAAAACCAGCAGCACAAAAGTAAAAATATGAAACTTTACGAATTAAAAAAAGATAAGGCCGCAAAGAAAGTTGCAACCCGCGTTGGACGTGGAGGAAAGCGTGGAACAACTTCTGGTCGCGGACAAAAAGGACAGAAGTCTCGTTCCGGTAGGAAAATGCGTCCTGCAGAGCGTGATTTGCTTATCCGAATTCCTAAGCTTCGCGGTTTTCGACATTCTCCAGTTTCAGATGCTAACTTGGTTTTAAATCTTGATGATTTGGACAAGAAATTTAAAGTTGGTCCTAAAGTTGGAACAATTGTGGAAATGGAATCATTGAAGGCTGTTGGCTTGGTTCCTAAGAGATATGGCGGAAAGGTAAAAATACTCGGAGAAGGAGAGCTGTCAGTTCCTTTAACTATTAGAGGACTAAAGATTTCAAAGAGCGCCAAAGAGAAAATTGAGAAGGCGGGTGGCAAAATCGCGGAGTAAACTCCGCTTTTGCTATTTTTAAAACTTAAGGTAAGATATTTATTACATGCAGAAATTATTACAGATATTCACTATAAAGGACTTGAGAAATAAGGTTTTGACCGTAATTGGCCTGCTTTTAGCTTTCAGGGTGCTGGCTTCTGTGCCGATTCCTGGGGTAGATGCGGTTCGCTTGGGTCAATTTTTAGGATCCAGCCAACTTTTTGGATTTTTAAACCTATTTTCTGGAGGAGGTCTTAGTAAGCTTTCTTTGGCGATGCTTGCAGTTGGTCCTTATATTACTTCGACAATTATCATGCAATTGTTGACTATTATCTTTCCTAAATTTAAGCAATTATATTACGAAGAAGGAGCTCGCGGGCAGGCAAAATTCAATCAATATTCAAGAATGCTCGCTGTTCCGCTTGGAATGCTTCAAGCGTTTGGATTTTTGAACTTGCTTATTTCTCAACAGGTAATCGTTCGACCGGATTTCATGGGAATGCTAACCAACGTGCTGGCAATCACTGCTGGTTCGATGCTTGCTTTGTGGTTCGGTGAGTTGATTAGCGAACAGAAGATTGGTAACGGAATTTCGCTGATAATCTTAGCCGGTATCGTTAGCTCTATTCCGAGCGCGATAAAATTGGCATTTGTTTCTTATACTTCCGGAATGCTTCCAGCTTATATCGCTTATGCGGTTATTTTCGCGGCGGTAATCATGGCGGTTGTGTATCTTAACGAAGGCGAAAGAAAAATTCCGATTGCGTATGCCCGCCGAATTCGTGGAAATAAAATGTATGGCGGAGCAACCAGCTACTTGCCACTCAAAGTAAACCAGGCAGGAATGATCCCGCTAATATTCGCAATTTCTGTTTTGCTTTTCCCGCAAATTTTTGCGCAGATAATGACGGCAATTATTCCTAATGTTGGAATAGCAATTAATTCGTTTGTTACTAGAATGATGGCGAATCAGCTAATCTATGGAGCTTTGTATTTCACTTTGGTTGTTGCTTTCACATTTTTCTATTCAGCGATCACTTTCAATCCGGATGAAGTTTCAAAGAATTTGCAGAGAGGTGGAGGATTTGTGATGGGAATTCGCCCAGGAGAAGCCACTTCAGTTTTCTTTAAGAGAATATTGAATCGAGTGAATCTTTCCGGTGCAGTGTTCTTGGGTTTGATCGCAATCTTGCCGATTATTGTTCAGCAGTTAACGGGACTTTCCGCGTTTCAGATGAGCGGTACTGCATTGCTCATTACTGTTGCGGTTGTTCTTGAGACTATGAGGCAGGTGAATTCGCAGATGACGATGCGCGGATACGAGGCGTTCAATTAACACTTCGGAGTGACCGGAGTCGCAAAACTCCAGCGGTTTTGCGCTCCTGTATCTCGACACAAAAACTTTTCCTTCGGAAAAGACCAATCTTTTTGTGTCTCCGATACCCACTCCAAAGTGTTAATTTTCGCGTGGTGAAAAAAACAAAGGCGAGGCAGGCACCCCCAAGAAGAGGTTAATTTCGCTGTGAGAAATAATATAATAGCCGAGCTTTTTGTGCCTGCGATAGCCAGTTCAAAGCGTTAATTTTCGCTGAGTGAAGAAATAAAAAACACCAGAAATGGTGTTTTATTTGGTTAGTTCATCCCAGGAATTTGTTCCGTAGCCTTCAACGAAAAGTCGATTTGCTCCTACTCTCATAATTGAGGCAATACTGCTAAATCTGTGTACGTTTCGGATAAGTTTCGAACCGTTCAGTTTTTTGCTGGTTTTGAATCTCGGTGCGCAATGAATGGAAACGTGGCGGTCTTTTTTAATTTTGAATTTATTGAGCCTTTGTCGGCATTTTTTAAGCAGAACTTTTTTTGCCGCTTTTTGATTGTCTGCTTCGAATTCAAAATGAAAATAAGCGAATCGTGAATCTGTTTGGTTCTTGTTCCATGAGTTAATAACGACTGTCGCGCTGTAGGTTGCCAATGGACTCCTCCTTTTAATTAACTGTCTTAGAGTATACGCTTTTTTCGCCATTTTTCAATTAATCGTGTAGAATGATAAACATGCAAAAAGTAGTAATTCTTTATGGGGCTCCGGCTTGCCGGCCGTAGCTTTAGCGAAGGGATAAGCTGCTAAATAATAACAAAGTCAAAATTCAAAAAACATAATGCAGAAAGTCATAATTTTATATGGAGCTCCGGGAAGCGGAAAAGGGACACAGGCTAATTTGTTGGCGTCTAAATTTGACCTGATTCATTTTGATACCGGAAAATTTATGGAAGCTGTGGTTCACGATCCAAAGAACCAGAAGAATGTGGAGATAAAAGCCGAAAGAAAGCTTTTCGATGGCGGTAAATTAATGACACCTTCGTTTGTTCTTAAGGTTGTCGACAAGGAAGCAAGAGAAATTCACAAAGCCGGTTACGGGATTGTTTTTAGTGGATCTCCGAGGACGATGTACGAAGCCGAGGGTTTGATGCCGGACCTGATTAAGCTTTATGGCAAAGAGAATATACATGTTTTTGTTTTGGATGTTCCTGCCGCGGAATCCATAAAGCGAAATAGCAACAGAATGATGTGTAAGTTTTGCGGTTATGGATTATTGACTGCATATTATGATGTTAAAAATCCGAAACACTGTCCGGTTTGTGGTGGTCCATTTTATAAGAGAAGTCTAGATAATCTGGAGACAATCAAAGTTCGTCTCAAAGAATACAACGAAAGAACTGCGCCTATTTTTGGATACATGAAAAAGAATAAAATTAAGCAAGTAAAAATTGATGCTAAGCCAGCGCCATTCAAAGTTTTTGAGAAAATTGTCAAAGAATTGAAGATAAAATGATTAGTATAAAAAGCGAAGAAGAAATTAAAATAATGCGCGAGGCCGGCAGGAAGCTGGCTGGGGTTTTGGATATTTTAAAAACTTTTCCGCGAGAGGGAATGGCAACTATTGAGATTGATGAGTTTGCGAGAAAGTTGATAGAAGAGACGGGATCGAAGCCGGCATTTTTGGGATACAAACCATACGGAGCCGCTAGCCCGTATCCATTTACTACCTGCATATCTGTTAATAGCACCGTAGTCCATGGATTGCCGTCCGATTATGTTTTACAAAGCGGCGATTTGTTAAAAATCGATTTAGGCTTAATCCACGAAAAATATTATTCGGATATGGCAATTACTTTGCCGATAGGAACTGTGTCGGCGGAAGCAAAGAAATTAATAGCGGTTACCGAAGAAGCTTTGTATTTGGGAATAAAAGAAGTTCAGCCAGGAAAACATTTGGGTGATATTGGTTTTGCTATCCACTCTAGAGTTAAAAGCGCTGGATTTTCAATTGTAGACTCTTTGACTGGTCATGGCATTGGCAAGAAGCTCCACGAAGATCCATATGTTTTTAATTTTGGAAAACCAGGGGAAGGTGAGAGGCTCGTGCCAGGAATGGTGCTAGCTTTGGAGCCGATGACGGCTTTGGGTAAGCGCGCCGTAAAACAATTGGATGACGATAGTTTTGTGACGGCGGATGATTCACTTTCGGCACATTTTGAACATACGGTTTTGGTGACCGAGGGAGACCCGGAGATTTTGACCAAGCCATAACTTTGTGGTATTTTATTGGTAGTAAAAAAACGGAGGTGGAGTGATGAGCTTTTTGGATGTTCTGCTCTGGATCGGCGTGGTTTATTTTGCGGTTTTTGTGTTTGTTCTGGTTGGGTTCTCTATCATTACGGACGGGTTTCGAAACACTTCCGGGAAGTTCAGTGATAGGGTTTTCCGTGGCGCATTTGCTATTTCATTTTTTTGGTTTCCTTCTTTGATAATTATACTTGTGCTTTGGTTCCTCGTAGATTTTGTCGAACCCTAGTTGTTTCTTGATGTCCCCCGCACTTTGCGGGGATTTGTTTTTATGATGATGCTGGGTAGGTGTTTATGTTATAATAGACGTATATGAATAAACCATTTTTATCCGTAGTTATTCCGGCATATAACGAAGCAAAGAGATTGCCGTCTACTTTAGTTGATATTGATAAATATTTAAGCAAGGTTGAATATTCTTACGAAATATTGGTTGTTAATGATGGTTCAAAAGATAATACAGCGGATGTTGTCCGGAAAATGGCAGGAACGATAAAAAATTTGCGAGTTGTTGATAATCCGGTTAATCGTGGGAAGGGAGCTGTTGTCCACGACGGAATGTTAATTGCTAAAGGAAATTATCGTTTATTTACTGATGCGGACAATTCTACTTCGGTTGATCAGTTTGAGAAGATGTTGCCGCTTTTTAAAGAGGGTGCAGACGTGGTTATTGGTTCTCGGGCGGTTAAGGGAGCAAAGCTAGAACCTGCGGAACCTATTTATCGACAGATTCCGGGTAAGTTGGGAAATTTATTAATTCAAGCATTACTTTTGCCGGGAATTTGGGATACGCAATGTGGCTTTAAAGCTTTTAGCGAAAAAGCAGCCGAAGATGTTTTTAGATATTTAAAGATAACTGGATGGGGATTCGATATTGAAGCCTTGGCGCTTTCAAAGAAACTGGGCTATTCAATTAAGGAGATTCCGGTTCGCTGGGTCAATATGGCAGAAGGGTCAAAAATTGGAATGTCGGCTTACTTGAAAGTTTTACTTGAAACCTTTAAAATCCGCCTATGGCTTTGGACGGGGAAATACCCAATAAAAACTAATAACTAGTCACTAATAACCAATAACTAAAATCCCTAGAGCTAATAACAGTAATTTCTATTTGTTATAAGTTATCAGTTATAAGCCGCAAGTAAAAATACAATGACATATTATTTAACAGCAGAAAGATTCGAAGATCTAAAAAAAGAATTGGAAAATTTAAAGACCGTAAAGCGACAGGAAATTGCCGACAGGTTGAAGCGCGCAAAGGAATTTGGTGATTTGTCCGAGAATTCCGAATATACGGAGGCGAGAGAGGAGCAGTCTGAGGTAGAAGCAAGAATTTATGAGCTGGAAGAAATGATTAAGCACGCCGCGATTATTAAGAAGGGCGGGCATGCAACCGGCGTGGTTCATGTTGGTTCTACGATAAAAGTTAAGAAAGGCACAAAAGAGATCAGCTACACAATTGTTGGTTCGGACGAATCTAATCCGGAAGAAAATAAAATTTCCAATGAGTCACCTTTGGGCCGCGCGTTTCTTGGAAAAAAAGCCGGAGATGTTGCCGAAATTGAAACTCCAAGCGGGAAAATTGATTTAAAAATTTTGAGCGTTGATTAAAAAATGATAGAAGCATTACGCGACGAGCGCATTAAAAAATTACAAAAATTGCGCGAGATGGGGGTGGAGGCCTACCCTCAAATGTCCAGGCGAACCCTTTCGCTTTTTGAGGCGCGTAAAGAGTTTTCGAAATTATTTAAAAGCAAGAAAAAACTTTGGCTCGCAGGTAGAATTTTGAGTATCCGTGACCAAGGCAATATAATTTTTTTGGATTTAGAAGATGAGAGCGGAAAGCTTCAGGCGGTTCTATTAAAAAAGAGCATTAAGAATTTTTCTGTATTTAAGGGAAACCTAGATCGAGGCGACTTCATTAATGTCTTTGGAGTTTTATTTAAGACTAAAAGCGGAGAAATAAGCCTCGAAGTCCGTGAGGCAAATATTCTTACCAAATCCCTGCTTCCAATTCCAAGCGAATGGTACGGAGTGGAAGATCCGGATTTGCGATTGCGCGCACGCTATTTGGAGCTGCTTACCGATCCAAACACAAAAGAGATGTTCCGAAAAAAATCTGCTTTTTGGCAGGCTTTTAGAGAATTTCTTTTGAAGGAAAACTTTTTCGAGGTTGAAACTCCGGTATTGGAATCAATTCCTGGCGGCGCAGAGGCGGAGCCATTTAAGACTCATCTCAAAGCTTTGGATATAGATTTATATTTAAGGATTTCCTTGGAATTAAGCTTGAAGAAGTTAATTGTTGGTGGGTATGAAAAAGTTTTTGAAATTGGAAGAATCTTCAGAAACGAAGGAATCGATAAAGAACATTTGCAGGATTATACCCAGCTGGAATTTTATTGGGCTTATCATGAATATAATGATTTGATGAAGCTCATCGAAAAGATGTATAAGTTTGTTATAAAAAAGACAATCGGGACATATAAGACAACTTATGATGGAAAGAAAATAGATTGGGGTAAAAAGTGGAAGACGGTTGATTACGTCGCCTCGTTTAAAAAAGCTGTTGGCTTAGATCCGTTGGAAGCTAGCGAGGAAGAACTATTTTCGTATGCTAAGAATAAAGGGTTCGGTCCGGAGCGACATATGGGTCGTGGTAGGTTGATAGATTTAATCTTTAAGAAAACTGTTCGACCAACCTTGATTCAGCCATGTTTTTTGATTGATCCTCCAGTTGATATTGAACCACTCGCAAAGAGGCACAGAAAAGATTCTCGTCGTGTGGAGCGTTTTCAAATTCTTGCCGGAGGAACTGAGCTTGGTAAAGGTTTTACCGAACTAAATGATCCACTTGATCAGCGTGCTAGATTTGAGGAGCAGATGGGTCTTCGAGAGGCTGGAGATAATGAAGCTCAAATGATGGATGAGGGTTTCGTGGAGGCGCTTGAATACGGGATGCCACCGACCGCCGGATTTGGAATTTCCGAGAGGTTATTTGCGGTGATTATGGATAAACCGGTAAGAGAAGCTGTGTTTTTTCCGCTCATGAGACCTAAGAAATAATCGTGTAACTTGTAGCTTGTAACGTGTAGCGTTCAATTAAAATAGCCAAATTCAATAAAATTGTTTTCCACACAAGACACCATTTAATATGGTGTTTTTGTTATAATGTATTTATGAAGAAAATCTTTATTTTTGGTGGTTTGGCTATTTTGTTGGGTGTTGCGCTTTTTACCAGCCAAACAATTTTAGTTTATGGTCAGGCCTTTAATCAGGACGGAGATGATTGCTTTATGTCTCCGGCAGATGAAAGGTGTGATACGGTAATATATTCTCCTCGTGGCGGCGGCGGAGGGATGTCTTCTGGAGGATCGACCACTACTACGACAGAGCCGGGAGTTCTTGGTTTTTTAAATTTTTCTCCTGGATCAGTGGTTGACGGAGGGTCGTTTTCAATTAGACTTTCTGGCGCCGAAAGCATTCCGACCAATACCGTTACTCGCCTTTGGATTGATCCAGAGAATACGGGAAGTTTTAAAAATTTTGGAACATGGCTTACGGTTGGGGAGTTGCGGTCCGGTATTTCTCGCAAATTAACTTGTTCTTCGTATTCTAGCTATGACCCTTCTGGGGCTCAGAATATTTCTGGAAAAAAGTTAAATCAAAGAATTTTTATTTCTTATGAAGGACTTGGATATGGCTCAGAGATCTCGCTTCACACGAAAGATTGTTCATCTTCGGGATCCGGCACAACTGGACCTTCCTCTCCGTCTGGTGGTTCTTCGGGGTCAGCGGCATGTTTGGTTTCTCCTGGATCAATTAGTATTTCGCAAGGTGGAACTGCAAATTTATCAGTTTCAACTTCAAGAACTTCAACTAGCGGAGATTTAGTTTATGTTAACGCAATTGGTTTTCCGACAGGGTCATATTCTTCTTTGGGGAATGGACAGGTTATTGATGCCGGTAAGACACGAAAAGATTTTCAAGTTTTTTCAACAAATAATGCCAATCGAGGACAAGCTCAATTTACAGTTTATTGCTCAACTGGATGTCCGGTTTCTGGATGTCCATCGGGAGGAGCTCCCGAAGTTTTGGGTTCTGCTCAGGTTTCTATTAATGTGACTGGTAGTAATCCAGAGCCAGTTGTTGGAGGAGGAAGTAGCGGGGGATCTTCTGGATCCGGAAGCGATGCTTGTCGTGTGGGTAGTTTGATTCTGCCTCCGAATAGTAGCGATAGGACCGATATAGGTTTTGATGAGACAGAAAATAATATTAGTTTCTCGGCTACTCCGATTGGCTCCGGAATAAGTAGTGTATCTGCATATCCGAACATAAAAATTGCAAGGGTGCAAAACGGATCCGGAAGAGAGGTGCCGATTGTGCATGTAAAAACTTCTAATGATTTTTCCGGACAGTCTTCTTATAATTTGGCGTGTAATTATGAAAGTAATCGTCTTGCTGCGGTTGGGATGATATCAACACCGGCGGTTTCGAATCCGGCCGGAAAAGTTAAACTTTCCCAGATGGAGGATTTAAAAGAAATTTTATTCCCAAGTTCTGTGTGTAATTTTAACGTAAAGGGTTGCAGGTCTGGTTTTTTCTCTAGATCTCCATTATTTGTTATAGCCAATGCTACGCCTCCTGCTTTGGTTGGTGCTGACATGATTGCCTTGAGTCCGGCTCCGGCAAAAGGTAATACTGCTCATCCGCGGTTATTTAATTTGTCTAATCCTTTGCGTCCAACTGATTCAGGGCTAACCGGTCAGATTCGAGCGGGCGGTGATTATGATACTGCTGGTGATTTTGGTGCATATTTGGCGATGGAGGGTGCTGCTTACAGTAAAGACAAGACTATATGGGCTGGACTAAGTAGTCAGGGGAATATTTATGTTTGGAAAGACGGAAAAAGATATGAAGATTGGGGTGGCTCTGGATCTAGGCAGATATATGGAATAATTAAATATGGATTTAGCTACATATTATTAACCCATTCGGGGTCTTATGATATTACGAATGGTATGACTCCTGTGGATTCAGGAATAGATGCTCTTTCTGGAAATATGTGGCGCAGGGATAGATTAAATGCTGCACCCGCCGGATTTCCGGATATGCCTAACGGAGAAAAGATTATTTTGGGGGATGATAAACATATTTTAGCGATCGTCACAGGCACGGCTTATGGACAGCCGGCGCAAAATAGAAGATTGGCAGTGTATTCGGCAGACAGTTCTAATGTTGTTGCTGAGCAGACGCTTCCATATGCGGACGGGTCGGAAAAGTTCGGAACAATTCCAGTCCAGGGCGGTGAATATCTGTATGTGCTTAGAGCGCCTAAGTATACTTCCGCTACGGACCGCGCTCTTTACGGACCACAATTCGCAACGGTATATAAATTTGACTACGCGACTAAAAAAATAACCGAGATTGCAAAAGATGTCGCTTTAGCCCCTGGATATGTATCTGCAAATGTGGCTTTTGGGGCAAATACCCCAAATCCTGGAATAGTGGTTTCCAGTTTTACTTATCCAGCCGGAAGCTTTGATGTCCAAGAAGCAAAAATTCAGGTTTATTTAATTTCGGATTTGGCCCAAGGAAAGGGGATTGATGTGTTATCTAATTCTCCAACATGGAAAGATGATACTCATCGAATGATGCAGGCTGCATCTCTTACTGTTGGTGGAGCGACATATGTTTATTCCGACGACGCTAGAGTTTATAAATTGGAAATGGGAACGGCCACTTCCGATGGATCTACGAATCCGCCAACAACTACTCCGCCAGCTGGAGGTGGCACAACCTCAACCACTCCAACTTATGATTGTGCTTTTGATTTAACATTTACTCCGGCTAGCTTAACAGTGAAGCAGGGGACATATTATGCAAGCTATACCGTAAAGGCAAATAGCACGAGCGTTAATCCATTTTGCACAATTAGCATAATTCCACCGAGTCAGAATAATATTCGCTCCGATTATATGAGTAGCTTAGTAGTTTCTCCGAATGGGCAAGCAAGTATGTTGTTGAACGTCTCTAAGGCTGCTAAAGGGTCATATGTACTTCCAGTTAAAGCTGCAGCTAAGGGTGTTCCAGTTAAAACATATAATGTTAATCTGACGATACAATAAGCACGCAACATATAGCTTGTAACGCGTAACTTCAAAAACAAAAAACTACTCACGATGTGAGTAGTTTTTTGTAAAAATAACAACGAATCTATTCGAGGTGGAGTCGAATTTTGAATTCGGCCAATTTTTCTTTAAGATTTGGGAATTTATCCAAACTTTTGCTTTTGGTGAGCGTTAAAGCCGCAGATTCGCGAGCAGACTTTACCAACTCAATATTTTGCAAGCTCTTCATCATGAAGTCGGAAAATCCAGATTGTTCGTCGCCGATAAATTGTCCTGGTCCGCGAATTTGTAAATCTTTTTCGGCAAGTTCGAATCCATTTTTAGCTTCCATTATTG
>CAZTBQ010000003.1:0-8343 GCA_964612445.1 uncultured Candidatus Saccharibacteria bacterium
CATGCACCTTGAGGGAGTTGCTAGGCATGCTTCAGTGCACGCTTGCGGAACGGTTATCGCTCGTGAGCCCTTAGACGAACGCGTTCCTTTGCAGTTTGCGCCCCAAGATAAAGATATTATTATTAGCCAATTTGAAATGCATGCTATTGAGGATTTGGGGTTGCTTAAAATCGACTTTTTGGGCCTGAAGAACTTAACGATTATCGAAGAAACTATTCGCCTAGTTAAAGAGCTACAAGATATCAATATAAAAATTGAGGATATTCCACTGGACGATGAGCAGACCTTCGCCCTCCTAAAGAAAGGAGACACAACTGGAGTTTTTCAATTTGAATCCAGCGGAATGCGTAGGTACATGAAAGACATTAAACCTTCAGGAATTGAAGATTTAATTGCGCTGGTTGCGTTATACCGTCCGGGTCCGATGGAACTTATTCCAACATTTATTAAGCGTAAAAATGGACAAGAAAAAATTACCTATCTCCATCCGAAGCTCGAACCGATTTTAGGAAATACTTATGGAATTGGAGTATACCAAGAACAGATGATGCGCATCGCGCGCGACTTGGCGGGCTATTCCCTCGCCGAAGCGGATACGCTTCGCAAAGCCATTGGTAAAAAAATTAAAGAGTTGCTTGATGAGCAGCAAGAAAAACTTGTTAGCGGCATGATGAAAAATGGCATCGACCAAAAGACTGCTCAGGCGATTTGGGAATTATTCCCTCCTTTTGCCAGATATGGATTCAACAAAAGCCATGCGGCATGCTATGCGCTTATTGGATACCGAACCGCGTATCTAAGAGCTCACTACCCTGAAGAATTTATGGCAAGCTTGCTTAATGCGGATATCGGCGACACTGACCGAATGTCGTTCCTAACCGGTGAAGCTAAACAAGAAAACTTAGAAGTCTTAGGCCCAGACGTAAATAAAAGTTATGTAAAATTTGCTCCGGATGGCCCCAAAATTCGCTTTGGCCTATTGGCAATTAAAAACGTTGGCGAGGCAATCGCGCAAGCAATTGTCGAGGAGCGAACTCGTGGTGGTGAATATAAAGATTTTGCGGACTTCGTAACCCGCATTGAACATAAGGATTTGAATAAAAAATCTTTAGAGAGCCTCGCAAAAAGCGGCGCTCTAGACTCGTTTGGATTTGAAAGAAATCAAATACTTCAAAATATGGATGATATTTTAAAGTATCACAATTCTCTTCGTAAGAATTTATTTTCGGCGCAAAACTCGCTGTTTGGAAATACGCCATCTGCAATCCCTCCTCTAACCTTGCAACCCGCCGAACCAGCCACTCCGACTCAACGATTAACATGGGAGAAAGAACTTCTTGGATTCTATCTATCCGATCATCCCTTAAATCATTACGGTGATAAAATAAAA
The DNA here is from genome assembly GCA_964612445.1 of uncultured Candidatus Saccharibacteria bacterium. Lineage (GTDB taxonomy): Bacteria > Patescibacteriota > Minisyncoccia > UBA6257 > 2-01-FULL-56-20 > JAHFLJ01. The sequence continues at coordinate 1,391 of CAZTBQ010000003.1, forward strand.
GTAATTAAAGCTAGGACGGTCGCGGAATTAAGAGCAGTCAAAGATGAACGATTAATTTATCGTGGCGCTGGACTTATTTCTTCAATTAAAAAAATAATGACCAAAACTGGGCAGCCGATGCTGTTCGTAACTATGGAAGATTTTTCTCCTCAACCGATTGAATTGGTAGTCTTTAATAACACGATGTTAAAAACCCAAGATGTTTGGGTAGAAAATAAAATTATTGCCGTGGAGGGCAAAATTAGCTTTAGAAACGGCGAACCGTCAATGATTGTGGAAAAAGCAAAATCGCTGGAAGCGTAATTGAACTTACAACTTGCAACTAATAACTAGTAACCGAGAATCAAATCGGTTCGTATTTTTTAGTGATAAGTTATTAGTCATTAGTTATTTGTTATCCCCTATGAAATCCTAAATCAGCAGGGTTGTCCCCTCCTGGAATCCTTAAAACCTTTCCGCCGGCTTCTTCGAAGGCCTCCCGCAGTGCGGTTGTTTCAAAAATAAGCTTGACGGTTTTTGCCGGTAGATCTTTCGCTTTGGCAATTCCCATTGACCAATATTCGATTACCAACTTGCTATCTCCAAATATTTTTTTATGTTTGGTTTTTTTGGCAATCTGGATTGCGTATTTCAGGGCGAGAAGCTCTCCATAATTATTGGTTGCTTCATGCCCCGCGTGGTGCTTGCCGTGAACATTCAGCTCACTTTCATCAATTACTTTATGCAAAAGATTTTTCCCGTTTTTATCGGTTACACTGATTTCCACCCCATCACCCCTTCCGGTGCCGGAATCAAAATATATGCCTTCCTGTAATTTTATTGCTGGCTTTTTTTCTTTTTTCTCATATCTAGCACCCTCACCCAACCAAAGCTTAGCTTCGTGCATGGTCTGAAATTTCTGAAACCTTGCGCCGGCAACACCTTTAACTTTTTTTTCGCATTCAGCCCAAACGGAAGTAATTCCGTTTTCTCCAGTTTTGGGAATAAAAAAAGCATAGTAAAAACTTTTCTTCATATTATTTTTTATTAATTACTTTCCAGGGAATAACTTTAAAATCCTTAATAATAAATCCCGCTGCCCGTTTGTGTCCGCCACCACCGTATTTTTCCGCAAGCTTCGATACATCAAATCCTCTGGACCTCAAAGAGACCTTAATAACTCCTCCTTCCGCATACCAGATAATTGCCATACCTATCTGTTTGTCTTTGTGAGCCAGAAGATTTCCAACCTCGGATGCAAACATGTGTGGAGAGTTAACGACCCAACAATTACGTCCTTCGAATTTTACTTTGTCTGCATGCGTGGCAATATTCTTAATTATTCCATCAAAAACGCTTCTGACAATTTTCCCGTCTTTAATACATTTACTTCTAAAAGATGCTTTCTCGAAATTTTTTACTAAGATATCAAAACCTTTAAAAGTATAGACACGCTCATCGGAAAAGTTTGTTCCGGCGAGGATCTCTTTCGCTTTTGGCATTTCGAAGCGCCACAAGTCCCTGTCTTCGATATATTTCAAAAGCATCGGCACTTTTTTATTTCCGTGAAAGTATTTCCAAGCCAAAACTGCTCCGGAATTATCCAATGAAAAACTTGGGGCGTGAGTTAGCTCCGCCGAATCTTTCATGGTTATATGATGATCGATTGCGGTCACGCGCTTATTTTTTTTGATATATTCCTTAATTTCCGCAACCGAAAGTAGATAATCAATAAAATATATTTCTTCTTTGCCTACCGGGACCGCTAAAGGATTATTGCGATCCATTGCAATGTATTCCGCACGGTTCCCAAATTTTTTCCAAGCAGCCCAAGCCCCACCGAAGCCGTCGTTGCAACCCCCGTGATATAAAACCAAAATCTTCTTATTGGTTTGAACCCTATTAGTAGTTCTACGTTCGATTTGTCTTGCCATATTTGTTTAAAGCTTCTATTCCTGGTAATTTTTTGCCGGCTAGAAATTCGAGCATTGCTCCCCCGCCGGTTGAAACAAAATCAAAATATTTATCAAATTTATTCTTTCGTAAAAACTCTACTGTTTCGCCTCCCCCAACAAGGTTGAAACTTCTCTTATTGAGCCCGATGGCTTTAGCGATACTTGCCGATCCAAATGAAAATTTTTTCTTTTCAAAAAAACCAAGAGGTCCCGCCCAAACTATTGTTTTAGCTTCTTTTATTTTGGCTGCATATTCTTTAGCTGTAAATTCTCCAATATCCAAAACCACCCCTTTATCTTTTTTGCAATCAAATGGAAGCAATATATTTTTCAACTTTAAAAGCGGCTTAATACTTGAAAGAATTTTAATGTCTCTTTCTCTTAGAGAATTTCCCATCTCGTGTCCCTTAAGATGAAGAAGGGTGTTTGCGGAGGCGCCACCTAGCAAAAACCAAGTGGCAGTATTTTTAAGATTCTTTATTATTCCAACTTTATCAGCAGATTTACCGCCACCCAATATAACAACCAATGGTTTTTTGGGACTAGCAATTGCGCGCGAAAGATTCTTTATTTCGGATTCAAACCCGAAACCTGCGAAGCTTGGAAGAAATCTGGTAATCGCGGATACCGATGCGTTGGCTCGGTGAGAAACCGGAAAAGCTTCGTTCACATAAAAATCTCCCAAGGATGAAAGCTTCCTTGCGAGCATAGGATCGTTTTTCTCTTCGCCGGAATCAAACCTAAGATTTTCCAGTAGAAATATGCCCTCGGAAGCAGAAGTTTTAATGTGTTTTTCGGCTTCTGAGATATTTTTTAGAAATACAACTTTTTTCCCAATTATCCTTTCGATATCTTTTACTCTTGGCTTGAGACTAAATTTTTTAAAATCCGCACTTTTTTGAATATTCGGCCTACCAAAATGTGATAAAATTAAAACAGTTCTGGAATTTTTTGCCAGAAACTTAAGGGTTTTACTTGCGGACTGCAACCTCCAATCATCCTTAGAATTTAAATCAGTTCGGACTATGGCTCTGCCTTTAAGTATGTCGCTTGGGATATCGGTTATTAATTTCATTATTGCAACTGCTTTGCGCTTTTTATTCCAAGTTCCGGAATATGCACATCCGACGGTTGATCAATTATAAATTTAACCGCACGGGCAACGAGTAATGGGTTGAGCGAATCGGACATATCTTTTTTGACCTTCATTGATTCAAATAGAGATGTATCCATTTTGCCTGGATAAATACCAGTAACTCTTAATCCGGAAGGAAGAATTTCATTTGCAAGGTATTTGGTAAAACCAGTCATGCCCCACTTTGAAGCTCCGTAGACGGATCTATCCGGCTTGGAGTATAGCCCGGCCTGCGAAACAACATTAATCAATAATCCGGCTTCTGCCTTGGAAAGCATTGGCAAAAAATATTTACTCATTAGAATTGAACCGAGAAGATTAACCTTTATGACTCTTTCCATTCGCGCATCATCCTCGCCAGATAACTTTCCCTCTGTCCAGATACCCGCATTGTTTATTAAACAATCAACTTTGCCATATTTTTTCAAAATTTTTTTGGAGAGCGAGGATACCGCCGAAGCCTTAGCTATGTCGCAGGAGTAAATATCGCAACCGATTTCTTTTTTTAATAATTTTAAATTTTTAGAACCCAATCCAACGCCGATAACAATATTTTCGGGAGATAAAATCTTGGTTATCTCTTTTCCCAATCCGCTACCCGCACCGGTAACAACTATTATTTTCTTCATTGTGCTTTTTTAGGTAGTTGATAATTTATAGACTCAAATTGCCAGACGCCGTTTTCGGCTTGGCTCATCTTGAACGCTAATGGTACTGAATTTTCCAGGCTCTTTCCCTCTGGACGAACCGATGCCAGCGACTGACTAGATTGCTTTAAGAGCGCAGTAAATTCTCGAATATCAAGAATGTCTGCTCCGACGAATCTGCGAAGTTCATTCTGTCTTTCTTCGCGGACGAAATAAGTGCTAGCCACACGATAATCTCCTCTTTCTACGGCGGCAATATACATATTAATTGTATCCATCGGGATTGATCCACCAAAATCACCGACCACCTGACGTTCGTAAGTCTTAAGTTCGGCCGCATGAAGCGCGATTGTTAATTCTGCCAAAGTCCTTGCTTGGAGATATGCTCTATACTGCCAAAAAACAACGATCCAGGAGATTATTATTATCTGAACCAATACCACGGCTAGTACAACCTTCCATGTTTCTGATTCTAATTTCATGTAATTTATTATACCAAAAAACAAAAAAATAAGACATAGAAATGTCTTATTTTATACTCTTACTGTGGCTTAGATTTAATGAACCCGTGAAACAAAATATATGACCAGAGCTAATGCCGAAAATACGGCAGAAACTATCCAAAAGCGCATTGTGATTTGAGATTCTGGCCAGCCGATTGCTTCAAAATGGTGATGAATTGGCGATGAAAGAAAAACCTTCTTACCTTTGCGTAGCTTTTTACTGGTCAGTTGGATTATTACCGACAGAGACTCTATAACCATGATTACCGCAAAAATTGGCAATAATAGAGTGGTGTCCGTAAGCATGGCAACCACACCTAAAGTAATGCCTAAAGCCATTGACCCCGTATCGCCCATAAAAAACTTTGCTGGGAATATATTAAACCATAAAAATGCTAATAGGCTGCCAATTAGCGCACCACAAAAGGCCGCTAACTCATACCTGCCTAAGACGAAAGCAATTGCCGTAAGCGCCACATAGGCAAACAAAGATACCCCTCCCAATAGTCCGTCTAAGCCATCGGTTTCGTTTGCTGAAAATGCAGTCGCCACGATTACAAACATAAAAATCGGGATATACCACCAACCGATAAAAACAGATCCAAAAAATGGAATGCTTAAAGTATCAAATCCAAGCTTGTAGTAAAACCACCAAGCTCCAACTGCAGAAATTATTGCATATAAAATTAATTTGTGGCGAACCTTAATCCCGCCTCCCTTGCCTCCACCTATTTTGAGCGCGCCCATCCAGTCGTCTACAAAACCAAAAATTGCCGCGATAACCATTGTGGCAAGCGGAAGATAGGTTTGGGCCCTATCTATAAAACTATATTCCCTCCAAAAACCTCCAAACACCATACCCAATATCCAAAGAATAACAGCCAATCCCACAACTGTTCCCCAGACAATAACTCCACCGCCGGTTGGGGTCCCTTCTTTTTTACTGTGAAGACTAGAATAAACCGGAGCCTCTTCGGAAGTGCGGATTTGTTTGCCAAAGCCGAATCTCCTTAGCAGCTTAAGCCAAAGAGGCGTAAGAACCATTGCCGAGACGAATGCGATTGCGGTTATTATTATTACTCTAATTGCTTGCTCTGTAACCATTTGTAAACCAATTATATATTTTTTCTGTTTCGCCAAATCGATCTTGGCTGCCTAATACAATAATAACGATTGTTCGCTTCTGATACAAGAAGATGGTTAATAAATTACCATCGGATGCCGGTATGTATCCGGTCTTGCCTCCGAAAAAGTCTCCCCGAGCAGCAAACTGATTTGTACTGTCAGAAGAAATTATTTTTTTGGTGGTCAACTCTTTAATAGATACCCTTGTGTTTTCAGTAATTTTCCATATATCTGGATTATCTTTGGTTATGCCTTGGGCAAGCTTCATCAGGTCCAAAGCCGTCGCTTGGTTAGAGATAGACAGCCCGCTTGGATCTTCGAAGTGAGTATCGCTCATTCCCCATTCGACAGCCTGTGCATTCATCTCTGCTAAAAAATTTCCTATTCCATAATAATTTGCGAGAGCGGTCGCGGCGGTGTTGCGAGATGAAATAAGCATTACTCTTATTAAATCTCTTACTGAATATTGTTGCCCTTCCGCAAAAATTCCAGATTCATTAATATCAATATCTTCCCTTTTAAGTGTCACCACATCTGCCGTATTCAACTTTTCAAGCGCCACATAGCTTGTCATTAATTTCGTGAGCGAAGCGATTGGCCATCTCTTGGTCGTATTTTTTTCGAAATATTTTTCGGACGAAAGCAGGTCTGCAATCAACACATTAGAAGCTTCGATCTCGAGATTTGGATTGTTTTCTTTCTCAATAAATACTTTAGATGGTAAATATTCCCCTGCCTTGAGCGATGAATCAGAACTTCCGCTTGGTAGGCCAACCGAGCCACCAAGAGAACCACCTTCGGTTCCAGATAGAATGGCCTCATCAATGCCTGCCGATTCTATGCTTGCCATTTGTTTTTTTTCGGCAAAACCACGCTGTCCAAAAACAAGAATTACGCCGACAGCTAAAATCGCCAATATCTGCAAATTATATTTTGATAAAAAATTCATCTTAAGTGCTGGGAGGGGTTGGTATGGATATCGGTCCGTTTTTTAATAGGTCGCGAAACTTTTCGAACTCCGGCATCTCGTCTGGTGATTTTAACCCTAAATGACCTAAAAGTTCAAAGGTTGGTCGATACAGATATGCGATCGCGCTATTCGGATCTGGAATTCTATCGATTAACCCTCTCATTAAAAGCGACCTCAATGTGAAGCTGGAATTAACGCCTCTTAGATATTCGATTTTACTTCTAGATATTGGCCCTAAATAACAAACCAATGAAAGAACCTCGAGGCTCGCCGGAGTCAGCTCTTCGCTTAACTCACTCTTAACAAAATTCTCTAAAGCAGAATTTATCTCCGGCTTGGTAGCCAGCTGGACTCTCTCACCCATCTTCATCAAATTTAGCCCTCTATTTTCTGCCGTTAAAGATTCCGAAAATTTTGCTATTAGCTCTTCTACTTCACCGATCTCCAAACCTAGCCCAGAGGCAATTTTTGTAAGCGAAATAGGCTCGCCGTGTATAAACAAGAGAGCCTCCAATGCGGAAAGGTTTTTATTTATGTTTTCTTCATTCATGGAAGTTAATTTACTTGCTGAGACTCCTGATGTTTTATCATTATATCAGAAAAATGGCCATCCTGCTCCAGATGGATTAATTGCTCTCT
>CAZTBQ010000003.1:8443-27325 GCA_964612445.1 uncultured Candidatus Saccharibacteria bacterium
GGCTTGGATTCTTCTAGATATTTCAAAAAATCAGTAGTGACTACCGCCAAACTGATTTCGTTAATCTGAAGCTTTTTGTCCTCGATTAATTCCAACAACTTCTCGAGTGGACCTTGAAATTTTGAGAGTTTTACTTCGTAGGACATGTTTTAATATGATACTTAATTTATGGGCAGATAGCTACTTTTAACGTAATTAATAATCTTGCGAACATCTTCCTTCGCGTCATTTGAACCTAAAACTATTACCGCAATTGGTCTAATTCTCCCAGAAAATTCTATTTCGAAAATTGCGAGCATTGTCTCCCCCGCGGCGGTACTCTTACCAATCTTGCCCCCGAAAAATCCACTAACACCATCTATTAAATTAAAGTTATTAAGATTTTTGAATGCTTTTGGCAACACCGAAGAATTTGTGGTGGATGACGAAACTTTCAAAACAAAACTTTTGTTGTTGTATAAAAATTTTGCCAGACTAAAAATATTTTTTGCGGAGGCCTTATTGTCTGCGGAAACTCCAGCTGGATCGACAAAATACGCTCCTTCCATCCCGAGCGCCTCAACCTTGTCGTTGATTAACCCCATAAACCTGTCTCGTCCAACCGCCCTTGAAAGCACCAATGCCGCCTCGTTGGAGGATTCCATTAATAATGGGTAAAAAAGATCCATGGCCTTAAACACATCACCTGCCTCTAACCTCGGAACGGATGTGGTTGCCAGATCGCCCTCTCTCACAGTTAGTTTATTTTCCAAATTCAAATACTCGCTAACCGTCAAAGCCGTAAGTAGTTTAGTTAGCGAAGCAACTGACGTTGACTCATTCGCTTCTTTTTCCAAAAAAACGTAGTTGCTTTTCAAATCAGCTGCAAGGTAATTTGTAGCGGAAATATCCGGAATCTTGGCCCTATAGGCAAATACGTCTTGCTCAAAGCCACTTTCGTGAACCAAGACCGGCATCCCGCGGGCAGATAGTTCATAAACTTGTTTTGCGTCTTCGGTATTAAGTCGTATACAACCTCCGGAATATGTGGAAACAACCTCGGTTCCATCCGGATAATATGGCCAGCCGTGTATAAAAAAATTACCTTGGAATGACATACTCCATGGCTGATAAACTTCGCCAAAAGTTGAAAAGTGATTTTTTTCTTTGGTTTCAATCCTGTAAAGACCTGCCGGGGTTTCCCACCATGACCCCTTCTTCCCAATTGCAAGAATTGGAACTTCTTTGACCAATAATCCGGCGGAGTAAACTCTCAGCATTTTTTCGCTCAAATCCGATTCAATGAAATCAGTCTTTTCGTCTATTAATCCTTGTTTAACTTTTTTAAAAAATTCTGGATCTTTAAGCTCCGGCCAAACACCAGTTTTAAAATCTCCGGTGTCGTATTTTCGAATACTGCCCAACACAGAACTATATTTGTAAATTTTTTCCTCAAACACAAAAATGCCGGCGATGAAACCAGCTGCCAGAATGAAAAATAATATAAAACTTAAATATAAAGGTACTGGCCTTCTAAGCATTATTCTTTGTTTAGCGCCGACTCGGTATAAGTATTGCTCGGGTCCCAAATTAACCATCCGGAATAGGCGTAGCTGGTTGTTGAGCTTTGCAGACTGTCGTATACGGCTTGAAATTCCTTGCGTACCATTTCGCCGGTATACTTTGCCCCCATATCAAAGTCTTGAATCCATGGACGAAGCTTTCCTAATTTTTCTTTTGGAATCGCCGGGGTAGAGCTTGAACCCTCGGCTAGCTTAAGCCATTTGGTTAATGCTTTATCCAAAGAATATTTCATGACTTCGTAAGGATGCTCGGCAGGACTCTTATAACCGATGAATCCGGTTGCGTAGTGCGACGGATATACCATTGGAGCGACATAATCAAAATTCTTGTAAGCATCCTCAATTATCTGTCCGATTCCAAGATCGTCATTGTTAATTGTTGCTAGACCAAAAAGGTCGGCGGAAATTTTCACATCCGGCAAATTACTCCTTAAATATTCGTAAAATTTATTTATAATTTTGTGCCGCGGAGTAATTTCATCCCAATACGGATATGAGATATTTGACAATTTTCCATCGGAAGCAAACCGAATGTAATCAAAATTTATTTCGTCAAACCCGCGGGCGGTTGCATCTTTTGCAATCGAAATTACATAATCCCATGTTCCCGAACCTGCCGGATCCATCCACTCCAATCCTTTACTATCCTCCCAAAGTTTTCCGGTAGTCTTATTCTTCATTGCCCAATCCGGCCTGGCCTTAGCTAAAACTGGGTCTTGAAAAACAGTGACTCTGCCGATGACATAAATTCCCGCTTCATGAAATTTTCTGATAACTTCTCCTGGATTTACAATTCTTATTTCCTTATCCGCTCCGGACTCTTTAACCAACGGAATATCCATATAATAAGAAACCAACCCGGAATAATCTTTAATGTCGATTACAACAGCATTAAGTTCGGTTCTGTTTATGAGGTCGATTGAGCTTTGAACTTTCTTGGAGGAACCGGCGGACCAGCCGCTAAGATATATTGCCTTAACTTCTTCTGGTGGATTAGGAAGTCTGTCGCCGGACACAAAAACTGGAATCTTGCCATTAACAATATTTTCGACTGTCGTTACCTGCTCGGTTGAAGTTGCCCCATTATTTATCCCTTCGGAAATTTCGGGCATATTTTTAGCACCTCCGTTGTCTGGCACAAAAACGGAGCTATTTGAAATAAAAATAGCGGCTCCTGCTATTGGGACTATCGCTAAGCCAAATAATGCTTTTCTCATCTTTTCTAAATATACTAGCGTCACTGGAATACAGCAAGGACATAATGTAGAATTACAGCGAAATGGCACAAGCTTTATACAGAAAATATAGACCGAAAGAACTCTCCTCCCTTGTTGGTCACCAAACTAATGTTGATGTTCTTAAAAATGCCGCCAAATTAAACAAAATCGGCCAAGCATATCTTTTTTATGGCCCCCGAGGAACCGGTAAGACAACTACTGCTAGGCTTGTCGCGAAACTTCTTAATTGTGAAAAGAGAAAAAATGATTCAGAATTCAGAAAAATAGGAGAGCCTTGCAATCAATGCCCTGCTTGTCTTGAGGTGGATAATAACAACTCATTAGATGTGGTTGAAATTGATGCTGCCTCTAATCGAGGAATTGACGAAATTAGAAACCTGAAAGAAGGAGTGCGAACCGCTCCCGCTCGCGGAGGCTATAAAGTTTATATAATCGACGAAGCCCACATGTTAACCGGGCCGGCTTTTAATGCGTTGCTAAAAACTATCGAAGAGCCGCCAGCGCATGCCGTATTTATTTTAGCAACCACCGAGTTCGAAAAAGTTCCAGCAACAATAACTTCCCGCACTCAAAGATTCCTTTTCAAGAAAATTTCCAAGGTTCATATAATCGAAAAGTTGGTAAGGATTGCGAAAGAGGAAAAAATAAAAATTGATGATGCGGCGCTGGAAGTAATTGCCGCTTCGGCTGACGGCTCTTTGCGAGATGCTGAATCACTTTTAGAGCAAATTAATTCTCTCTCCGAGAAGATAACATTGGAGCTTGCCGAAACCGTAGTTGGAAGAGCGTCTTCTAAGAAAGTGTATCGCCTCGCCGAAATGATTCTTAAGGGGAATGCGTCCGACTCTTTGCAATTCATAAAGGACATGGAGGAAGAAGGCTTGAATTTAAACCAGATTGTCAAAGATCTAATTCGATATTTTGAAAAATCGCTAGCAATATCTTTAAATCCAATACTCGAAAAGAACTTTTCCGGAGAGCTAACCACTGCCGAAATCGAAGAAATGAAAAAATTGGTAGCCTTGGCAAAAACCGAAAAATTTATTAGTACGATTAAGGGACTCATCAGAGCATATAGCGAGATGAGATACAGTCCCTTCTCCTCTGTTCCGCTTAATGTTTTTGTAATCGAGAATTCCCTTTAAACCAGGAGTGTTTTTTGGCTTTATAGTGCAGAAGTATTGCTAGATAAACTATGGCAAGCGCCAAGAAATTAAGCCCAAAAACAAGTGGGTTTTTCCATTCTGCGCCGTCCAAGCTTGCGGTTGATATTGGCCAGAATACCGGCGTTGGATAAAACTCATAGGAATGAGTTGGTATGTCTATCAGAATATGAAGTGGCCAACCCAGCAATTCAAACGCTGGACGTTTTAATATTTTCCAAGTTATAAAAAATACTATCGCAAAAATTACAAGGCTGTGACTTACCACGTATAAGTTTTGTGCTAAATCAAAAACCCAAAACCCGGCGAGCCTAAATGGCTCAGCGTCCCCTGGTCCGGGAAGCTCCCCAAAATTCATTTGTCCGCTCAAAAATTTAAAAACAAACCAAACGAAAGGAAAACTAAATGCAAAAAGATCGGGGAAAATCGAAAAAAATATCCCAACTAGAATATGAAACTTGTGCTTGGTTCTTTTTTCCAGATTATGCTTGGCGGCATATGATATGGCGCCCGCCCAAAGTGAATGCGAAAAAATATCCATTTGCTTTAATTTTACCCCAAAATTTACTTTTAAGAAATTGGGCATTATGTTGACAAAGACAGCAAAAACATTAAAACTGTATGCGGAACATTAAAGGAGGCGGGTTATGCACTTTGTCCGTCGGGCAAGCGAAGACCCCAAGTCACAACGAGCTCGTCACGCGCTCCTGCATAGGGCGGAGCGACTGGTCACCATTCTCAATCTACCAGTGATACCCAAAGAAATGGTGGCTCAGGAAGTCCTTATGATTTTCAAGGCGGGCTGTGCCTACTGCAATCAGCTTTTAACAACCATTTTCCTGGATTGGCTGCTCAGTGATTCCCTGAAAGAGACTTCTGCATGTAGGGACTGCAAAAGCTTCAAGAAAGAAGACTTCACAAGCTGCGCCTCCTGTAGAACCTCTTTGCCCACCCACTAACTACACATTGCCTTGACCACCTATTTAGGTGGTTTTCTTATCCCATAGTAAAGTTTCGCTTAATTTTTACGAACACTACCTCTTTAAATATTTAACCCTTTTATGTTCTGGGAATCTTTCGATAGCATATCGCAACATAGTTCTCGGCATCTTAAGGTGGTTCTTTGCCAAAAAATCTTCTTCTGTTGAGAGTGATTTTTTGCCTACTTCGCGGAGCATCCAACCAACAGCCTTATGTATCAAATCGTGTTTGTCGCCAAGCAATATTTCGGAGATTTTTAAAGTTTCGGTAAAATTATTTTTATTTATGAAATATAGCGTGGCAAGTATTGAAATTCTCCTCTCCCAAATATTTTTGGACTTGGCAAATTTTACCAAAATTTTTTTGTCTCTTTTATTCAAATAACCGCCAACAATCTTTGGAGCGGAAAGATCCACCAGATCCCAATTATTAATTCTTTTTATATTCTTTAAATAGAATTTGTATATCCTTTCTTTATCTGCCTCCATCCCAATCATAAATTTTTCAACCAAGATAAAAACACCAAGAAGACGCTCTTCGTGGTATTTTGAATCTAGTAATTTTTTAATTTCCGAAAAACCAATTCCTTTAAACGCCTTGGCAACCTTCCGTGTTTCCGGAACCATCACACCCAAAAACATATCTCCTTCTCCGTATTCACCTTTTCCGGTTTTGAAAAACCTCGCAAGCCCTTCGGCCTTGCCTCTCTTAATATGTCTATGCAATTCTTTTTTTGCGAGCACTGCGTTCATTAAAGAAAATGTGGTGAACTTTTAACCGAGAATTTTAGTCCCGATATCATACCAGGTTGCAAAGCTCTTTGCCAGAGGATATCTTTTAGTGATGGCAGTTAAGGGATTTTGGAGAAAACTCAATAAACCGTTTTTTGCGCTAGCTCCCATGGCGGACGTTACCGACATGGCTATGCGGGAAATGATTACTAAATATGGCAAACCGGACGTTCTCTGGACTGAATTTGTATCCTGCGACGGTTTGCTCTCGAGAGGCAAAGAAAAACTATTACCAGATTTGTGGTTTTCGGATAGTCAACGACCAATCATAGCCCAGCTTTTTAGTTCAAAACCGGAAAATTTTTATGAATGCGCAAAGCTTATCAAAAGCATGGGGTTTGACGGGTTAGACATTAATATGGGGTGTCCCGATAAATCCGTTGAAAAACAAGGGGCTGGGGCCGCATTGATTAAGAGTCCTAAATTAGCGCAAAAAATAATATTTGAAGCAAAACGGGGCGCCGGAACTATGCCGGTTTCGGTTAAGACGCGAATTGGATATAACTCTAACGAGCTTGCAACTTGGCTCCCGGCAATACTCGAAATGGAACCATCGGCAATAACAATTCACGTTCGCACCAGGAAAGAAATGTCCAAAGTTCCGGCGCAATGGGAGTTATTCCCAAACATCATGGATATTGTTGAAAAGCACACCAACAAAAAAACCCGCCCTTTAATAATTGGAAACGGCGATGTTTTCTCTCTTGCCGATGCAAAAGAAAAAGCAAAAAAATATGGATTGGACGGAATAATGATTGGCCGAGGAATTTTTGGGAAGCCCTGGTTTTTTAGCGGAAAAGACAACAAAACTCCAAAGCAAAAAATCAAAATTTTATCCGAGCACATAAAACTCTTTGAGGAATTGTATTTCTACGATGGAAAGAAGCTAAAGCATTTTGATGTAATGAAAAAACATTTCAAGGCATACTTAAGTGGATTTGATGGAGCGAAGGAAATCAGGGCAGAGCTAATGAAAACAAAGACCTGCGCCGAAGCAGCCGAAGCCCTCAATAAACTTTCTTCTGAAATATAAAAACCGGCATCTGCCGGTATTTATATGCTACATCTTTGTTGATCTTATTTTCCCCGCCATCTCTGCAAGCGATTCTTTCGGAGGATTATCAACCACGGAATGCACTGACTTCCCGCCATCGTTTTCAAAGCGCGGAATAATATGAATGTGTAAGTGATCAATAACCTGCCCGCTAACTCGTCCGTGGTTTATTCCTATGGTAAATCCTTCCGGATTAAAAGCTTTTTTTAATATTAGTGTTAGCTTTTTTACCGCTGAGAAAACTGCGCCTATCTCCTCGTCTGGCAGATCAATCAAATTCTCTGAGTGAACCTTTGGGATTATCATCGTGTGCCCTGGAGCAATCGGATTGATATCCAATATACCAAAAGCATGCTCGTCTTCATATACGAACTCCGCGCCTATTTCCTTGTCTCTAATTTTACAGAATAAACAGTCCATGAAATTTAACTTATAACTTATAACTGATAACTTATCACCAATAACTAATACGATTATCCAAGCAATTAGTTGTTAGTTATAAGTGATTGGTGATAAGTTGCTATTTAAGTCGCTTCTTTATTTCATCAATCATTCGCTCAATCGGAACACTCTCCTGCAAACTATTTTTAAGATCTCGAATAATTATGTTCCCTTCAAAAATTTCCTTCTGTCCTAGGATGAGAGCGATAGCGGCGCCTTCTTTGTCCGCGGCTTTAAGTTGAGCCTTTAATGAATCTTTGCTCAAAGCTTCAGTTACCGATATGTTGGCGTGACGCAATTCTTCGATTATCTTTAAGGATTTTTTCTTAGCCAAATCTCCAACGTGAACAATAAAAGTCTTCTTTGGGGTTCGGTCCGGCAAATTAACGCCCTGTGACTTCATCGTCTCAATTATTCGCTCAACCCCAAACGCTCCCCCAACTCCCGGAGTAGCTCTGCCACCCAACATTTCGATCAAATAGTCATATCTGCCGCCTCCTCCGAGCGCCCATGAATTTTCACCTTCAGCGTAGAATTCAAAGACTGTTTTACTGTAATAATCCAATCCCCTCACCAGCTGATTATCCAAGATGTATGGGACTCCAAGTTCATCCATGTATTCCAAAACAAATTTCAAGTGAGAGCTGCAGTTGCTGCAAAGTTTATCGAAAAAGTTTGGAGCGTCTTCTTTGTATGGCTGACATTTTTCATTTTTACAATCCAAAAGCCTAAGAGGATTATCTTTATATCTTTTGTTGCAGTCAGCACAAAGTTTTTTCAGTGTGTTTTTGTAGTATCCCTGAAGCTGTCTCTTATAAGCCGGCCTGCAAACCTTGCAACCAATCGAGTTTATTCTAAGAGTTACATTCTTTATACGAAGGTCTTCAAGCAAACGATACATGGCAATAATTACCTGCGCGTCATACATCGGGTCTCCAATCCCACCCAAAATTTCAAAGCCGATTTGGTGAAACTGTCGCAAGCGACCAGCCTGTGGATTTTCATATCTAAACATTGGACCTTCATACCAGAATTTCTGAAGAGGTGATGATTTTGAAAGAGAGTGCTCCAAAAATGCGCGAGCTATTGAAGCTGTTCCTTCTGGTCTTAAGGCAAGAATATCGCCGCCTTTTGTTTTAACGGTATACATTTCTTTTTGGACAATATCGGTGTCCTCACCAACCGTGCGCGCAAAAAGCCCGGCATGCTCGAGCATTGGTGTTTCAATCTTCTGAAAGCCATAAAATTCAGTAACTCTCTCTGTGGTCTTATTAACCTTTTCCCACCACCTGCCTTCTTCCGGAAGAATATCGTGCATCCCCTTGGGGGTTCTTAATGCTTCCTCGTTATTTTTTTCTTTGCTCATTTTTTTATTAATATTGTGGCGCCGCAAAAACCGTAAGACCACTTGGTGGCCAAAGTCTTAATCTGGCAATTCCGATAATATCTTTTTTGGGAACCTTTCCCCAAACTCTTGAATCGTAACTAAATTGACGATTGTCCCCCATAACAAAATATTCCTCTTCTCCAAGCTGAGTGTCTGATGATCCGCTAGTTGATAGGCCATCCGGCAAATACTCCTCGCCCAAAATTAACCCGTCTTTATTTTCGGCATTATAAATTTTAACAACTCCGTTGCTGACCACGACTCGCTCTCCGGAAAGACCAATTACTCTTTTAATAAAATACGTACTCTCGTCTTTGGGATATTTAAAAACCACAACCTCTCCCCTGACCGGCTCGCGCATTCTATAGGTTAACTCATCGATTAGAACGTAGTCGCCGTTTGAGAAATTTGGTGCCATGCTGGATCCAGAAACCAAGAATGGCTGAATTAAAAAACTCCTAACCACAAACACCGCGCCCAGGGCGATTATCGCGATTTCTGCTATTTCCAACAAAGAAACAAATAGTTTTTTCATGTTTAATATGAATAGTATACAGTGGTCAATAACCCATCGCAAGGCGGCTCGCAAACGTAATTTCCGGGGGTCGCTATCTAGCTCCTCCTGCGGTAGCTAGCGCTGCCGCTCGTTCATTTTGTCCCCGCCGCAGGCGGGGAGCCAAGCCAAAATGAACTGCGCGACACCTCCGGAAATTAGTTTGCTCGCTAGTGGGAAGAAAAGCGGGAAACAAGCTAAAAGTAGCTCCGCTATACTCGCCTCGCTCCAGCTTGGCGGAGCGGGCCTCCGGAAATTAGTTTGCTCGCTAGTGGGAAGAAAAGCGGGAAACAAGCTAAAAGTAGCTCCGCTATACTCGCCTCGCTCCAGCTTGGCGGAGCGGGCCTCCGGAAATTAGTTTGCTCGCTAGTGGGAAGAAAAGCGGGACCAAGCTTGAAACTAAGCTTCCTGATTTTTATTCTATATTCAGCGTTCTATTTTGTGCTATTATTATAAAAATGGAACAGAAATTGATTGTTTTGGGACTCGGAAACCCCGGGGAAGAATACGAGAAAACCTATCATAATGTTGGCTGGTTGGCCCTAGACTATCTTAAGCGAGAGCTGGAAAGCGAGGGCGCGAGATTGAAGTCTGGAAAGTGGGACTCTTTCGCCTATTATGAGCTTGTCAACAATGATCAAAAATATATATTAGTGTTTCCAAATACATTCATGAACTTATCCGGCAAAGCCGCCAAAGAAGCACTAAAGGTTTTTGATGCCGAGGTCAATGATCTAATAGTTCTGCATGATGATAGTGACTTAAGTATTGGAGAGATGCGCGGGTCAGTCGGCGCTGGAGCTGCCGGACACAATGGTGTTTCCTCGATAATAGACACTCTTAAAACCAAGGATTTTTATCGAATAAGAATAGGCATAAGAAATCCTAAGGAGATAAAACGGAAAAAGGCTGAGGAATTTGTTCTCAAAGCAATTAAAAAAAGTGATTTGGAAAAACTCTATTTAACGTTTGCTGCGTTAAAATCAAAAGTTAACGAAAAATCCACACCCTGAGGCCCATCTTTTATATTGGACAACGGAAGAACAACATTTATAAATATTGGATTTGTGTCCAAATCTTTTTTGAAAGCAATCAATTCGTCTTGATTGCGCGCTATTCCAGTTAGTTTATAAGGGACGCTATTGGACTGATTATAAAGTCTTACAACTGTAACATTATTTTTTCTTGCGATATCGCTTATGTCTTTCAATATTGCGGCTTTTGGTGGGATAGCGTTCAAAGATGATAGCAAACTAACCAGTCGGTTAAATTCATTCGCCTCGGCTTCTATAAGCGCCATTTCTTTCACCTGCTCCGGACTTGCTAGGCGTGAGATTTTATCCGCAAGAGAAGTATTAATATTGCTTAGTATATAGTTAACCCCAAAAATAGAAATTAAAAGGATTGCCATTGATGTTGGCAAAAGGGTTCGCCAAAAATGCAGGAAACCAACAACTTGCTCCTGCTGGAATTCATCTTGGGCATCCAGACCAAGCAAACTAATTTCAGTATCCCGCCTTCTAGAATACATTCCGCGCATTGCCGAACCCAAGGCAATGAACCAATCGGAGCTTATCGGGGTCGCGGAATTAATGTGAAGTTCTCGCGCTGAAATTCCAAAATTTTCTTCTATGGTTTTTTTAATTTGATCCTGAAAAACCGGAGAGAGAAACAGAATCTCCGAGAGCGGCTCTTGCCAATGCGAACTGTAGTAATTAATAACCTGGTGTAGGTTTCTTATAACTGCTCCGTTAAAGGCATCGAAAGTAACCTCTCTATCATCTCCTTGAATATCTCTCCAGGAATTAAAATAATCGAAATGTAGTTCGTTGTGTCGGGTAACCATGACGTCTACGCCGCTGCCATCAACGCTGATAATTACGTATGACTTTTCCTTGTCCACGTCCGCAACCGCATCTTTAATTAACCGCGTGAGCGAAAGTGCCCTGGACTCCACTGCTACCGGAATAAATCCGGACTCTTTTAATGTAGCTGAAAAATCATCTATTACCTTCTTGCTCACAAATGCACTTAAAATTTCTATGCGAAGATTATCTGCATCGCGATGGGCGAACTGCCAACCGGAATACGCGCTCGCAAAATCTAGTGGAGAGATCATTTGGATATTTAGCTGAACTGCCTTATCAAGACTATCCCCTTCAATAAATGGCAAAGTAAAAATTTGAGTATAAATTCCGATAGAGCTCAGAGAAACTACAACGCTGATTCTGGACCCGATCTTGCTGTCGCCCATAATTTGCTTATGGAACGCCTTTAGCGCCTCTACAAAATTTTTCCTATCCTTAATTTGTCCGCCCATAACAATTCCTGGCGGAAGTCGGAGTGCGGTAGTCATCCATCCGGATCCATCCCAAACTGCAAACCGCAAAAAGGAATCGGAAATTTCCAATCCACCGATGGTTGGTGTTGCTTTAATTATGGAAAGTAATTTATGGAATGGATTTGCTTTCATTATTTATAGTTCGAGGTTTTCCCAAGATGAAACGGAGACCTCTCCATTGTTTTGATCTATGGAGGCCATCACCCTAATCTTACGCGTAGAAGCGAAAACTGTCGCTGTGGAAAGGATTTCTACTTGTTTATTTGGATCAATCTGATTAATAGTCACGGTTGCACAATTAGAAGTGCAGTCTTTTGGCACAGAATATCCAACCAAATTTGAGTATGATTCGTTTCTGGCGAGTTTCAACAACGCATCTTGCGCTCCAGAGGTAGCATTTGCATAGGCCCTATTCGCCGACTGAAAGGCAAAAGTTGAGTTTAGGAAGCTAATCGCAATAACCGCTAGAGTTACAGAAACCAAAAGCGCGATACCACCAATTAGAAACACCAAAGATAGCGCTGCTTGTCCGCGGCGCGGAGCGTCGGACCGATGACTAATAACTGATGACCTATAACTTAAATAACCCAAAACCGTATTTGGATTATTGTTGTCCTTAGTTTTTTGTCTAAAGTTAGTAGTCATTAGCTATAAGTTATAAGTTGCGTTTTGTTATTAGTCATTAATTATAAGTTGCATTTGTCGTTATCGGTCATTAGTTATTAGTTGCATTTATGTTATTAGTTCTTTAATCACGGACTCCAATCCACAACTACTTTTTCAATTACCGGACTATTTCTCTGGGCCTGGTCAGACATAAGCAAAATCTTATATCTAAAGTAGCGTTGGTTATTATGAAGCACAAAATCTACCTTAGTGCGCGGAAATCCTACATGATTAGGAACATAATATGAACCTGTTCCGCTTGGACCAAAATAATTCCACGGTCCACTAGTAGAGTTGCTTACCGCGAATTGAAAATTTGCACTGCTGCCACTCGGAAGCTGACCGTTGAAATAGAATGCGTTAATCTGCGCTCCGCCATTAACTCCGGTATCAAAAGTCGCTGATTCGATTATTGCGCTAGTGGAAGTAGCCACCCAAGAAGTTTTAACTTTAAAATCTGAAGTTCCGCAAACTCCGGTTGGCGGATTGACATCGGCACAATTAAAACTAATCCAGCCGATAATATCATTCCAAGCATAACCACTAAACACTCCGGTGTTTGGATCTATGGAAACATAATATGCAACAGATCCCGGGCAGTCTGGATCTGCGCCGCCACCGCCGCAGAAACTGACCCAACCATAATTATCATTCCATCCCCATCCCGAAAGGGCGCCGTTCCCGTCGTTAATTACTTTATAATTATCATTCGCTGGGGCGCAGATATTCCCGGACCTAGTAGTCGCGCAATCGAGAGATATATCACCAACCGTAGAACTCGCATATCCAGTTAACTGCGTCGGAGAAACGTTTATATTCAACGTATTATAAAAATCCATCCACCCGACAACATCATTCCATGCCCAATGCTCGGTTGCATTAGAGCTAATATTCGTAGCCCCGTATGCATTGTTGCCAAATATCAAAACACAAAGCACTCCAAGCAAGCTTATCGGCAATAAATATATAATTTTTTTTATATCTTTAATCATAGCCCGAATATTCTTAGCCCGGTTGATGTTGAATAATTTATATTAGACGACGTTGTGAACCAGTTCGCAGTTGTAGTGGTATATGCAGTGCCTACACCTCCCTGCCAGCCATACTGCACGAATGATCTATTTTTGTATCTAGTAAAATATGCCGAAAAAGTTTTGAGCTGGGCTCCTGACCAACCATATTCGATTGTCACTTTTTTTGTTGAAGGGTCGAGCGCTCCGGAAGTTCCTTCGATTATCTTATCCTCATCATTCCCGTCTCGGTAGACATCTGACACTTGGAAATTTCTAGTGAAAATGTTTGCACGGTAGATTGTATTTATTTCTGCGGCCGTAAGATCACGATTATAAATACGAACATCGTCAATATATCCAACAAATGGAGCGCAACAAGGCGGCTTAGCGATACCTGGCTTTACAACAACCTGCATCGCTGGATAGTTACTCGGCAGTGCCACGGAGCCAGTTTTAGCTCCATCTAAATAACAGTCGAAACTATTAACGGTTCCGCGGTTAAATACTCCGGTTATCATGTGCCATCTACCATCGTTAACATTTGGCCCTCCGCAAGGCATAGACGTATAGGCGCCGTCACCTATCAAAAAATGTATATATCCACCGCTAAGTCCAAATCTGTATCCATTTCCACTGCCGGCATTACTCACAGTATACATCTGAGAAACTGAACTTGTAGTGTTTACCCAATTTGAAATAGTAAATGAATTTGCGCTTAGATCTATTGTTTTTGAAATGGAAATACCATCTGTCGTTCCGTTAAATTTAAAACAACCCCCAATTGGACAACTGCTTGTTGCCATGGGAGTTCCAACTTTTGCCCCATGATTTTCATTGCCAGAAAAGTCCATAGTAGAAGTAACGGTGTTATCATCAAATTTCCAGTACCCCACAAGACCAGATTTAATTCCGTCGGCAATAATCGCCTCGGTTCCGGTGGCCACAGCAAAAGTTGATGTAGCGGTATTCAAAAAATATTTTGTGGAAGTTGAGAGAGTGTCGATGTTGTGCCAATTCGCTTCGACAAAAATTCTTAAATTATCCAAAAGCTCTTTGGAAATTGCTGCGGCGCCCTGGGTTTTGCTGACGTCGGACAAACTTTTAATCGCCGGCGTAAGTGCAGTCACTGCGCCGACAAGCATAATAACCCCGACACCAATAGCAACGAGGATTTCTATCAAAGATTGGCCTGATTGTTTTTGCAGGATCATCCTTCTCCAATTATTTTACCATAAATGACTTGGGTTTAGTAGCCGATTAAACCACTTTCGCTAACGGTTATCGTCGTGGAAACTGTTGGCGTGTCTGTCAACTGCAAAGACACAACTGTGGTTGTTGATGGGATTCCACTAATTTGCATAAAAGTTATTTCCCTGAAAGATCCCACAGGCAAAGTGGAGGTTACATAGCGAACGTTCCTTGGTAGACGGGTATATCCGGTTCTAGTAGTTGTCGCATATGTCGAACTGCTATATGGGCCAAAAAATGCACCGCTAGTTGCGTTGTCTATTCTTACACCCCAAGTTGTTCCATTAATTTGGGAGGCTGATTTACTTTGTGCCTCTCTAAGCTGACTGACGATTTGCTTGGTTATCCCCTCTAACTCGGTCTGCCCCTTTCTTCCTCCTAGGCTCAAAATAGAGACCATGACAATAACCACCATTAAAGCGATTACTAGAATCAATTCAACCAATGTAAATCCGGATTTTTTAAAATTATTTTTTTTGACCATAAAATTTACTTTCGAATCCGCGCTCTAGAAAACGGAGGTGAGCTGGTAAATCGGAATAATAATTGAAACAGCGATAAGCCCGACCATGCCACCCATACCCAATAGCAACACCGGTTCTAGTACGCTAATTAATACTTTGACGCTTGCGTCAATTCTGGAAGTATAAAAATCCGCAAGAGTATCCAAAAGCTCTTCCAAGTGTCCGGCTTTTTCGGAAATTGCAATTAAGTTTGTAACGACTCTCGGGAAAATTGGCTCTCGTCTAAATGCATCGCCAATAGTCACACCCTTTGCCAATCCTTCATCGGCAATCCGATAAAGAGAGTCTTTGAATCTTCGATTAACAACGACGTCAGCGGTGATATGGGTTGCCTGGATAATTGGCAAGCCTGCCTTCATAAGCGAGCTAAATGTCGAAGCAAATCGCTGAATGGCAATGTCGCGATATAAACCTTTGACAACCGGCAAGCTGGAAAGAAAATTATCCATGATTTGTCTGCCAACTCTGGTTTTAAAGAAAAAGATTATAAATACTATTGAAAAAATGACAAAGCCAATTGCGAGGGAGATAATATTCGCATTTATAAAGTCTCCAACCGCAAAAACAATTTTTGAAAATCCCGGAACTTTAATGCCGCTTTCGCGGAAAACTGCGGAAATTTTTGGGATTGCGAAAGTTGAAAGAAATATAAATACAGCAACAGAAGCAACCAAAATTATAACTGGGTAAATTAATGCCGCTCTAATTCTGCTTTTAAGCTCACCGTCTCGCTGCAAGGACATGCTTAAATCTTCAAAGGTTTTCTGCAAATTTCCGGATGCCTCAGCGGCCTTAACCATGTTTACGAAAACCGGTGAAAAATATTTCGGATATTTTGAAAATACCTGATTAAAAGCTTGTCCCCTCATAAGATTTTCGCGAACCTCGATAAGCAATGACCTCATGACCGGCTTTTCGAAGTCGGCAATTAAAATATTAATAGCTGAAAGCAGGTCAGTTCCCACCTTCAACATGAGTGATAGATATTTGGTTAAAAATATCTTATCGGTTAAGTTGATCCTTCCTTTAAAAATAATTATGCCGCCAGATTCCTTTAAGGATTGGATATTTATTGGTCTTAAACCTTTCGCCGCCAGACTTTTCAAAACACCGTCCAGATTTTGGGCGTCTATATCAGATTCAAATAATTTTCCGACCGAGTCGGACGCGACGTAATGGTATAGCATTTTATTCTCTAATAATCGAGCACATTAACCCTATAATTTTTGCCCTATTTTGAATTTTGTGATTGATTTTCATTTCTTTAAAATTTTCTAACCCGTGTTTTATGTACTCGATAGTTTTGGTTACAAAACTATTCTCTGATAACTCTAAGAACTTCTTCGATGGTGGTCATTCCAAGCTCGGCCTTTCTTAAACCATCCTCGAACATACTTATCATCCCCTCTTCTTCTGCTTTAGTCCTAAGCATATCCAAATCAAACTGTGGACTGACTAATATTTTTCGGATGCTTTCTGTAACCTCAAGAACCTCATAAATACCCAAACGTCCTCGATATCCGGTGCCGTTGCAAATATTGCAGCCCTTGCCCTTATATAATAACTTAGGAAGTTCATATCCGCGAACTCGAATGTTCAACTCTTCTACTTGTTTTTTCACAACTTCCTTAGTGTCGGCATCCGGCTCATAAGAATATATGCAGTTTTTGCATGCTTGTCGTACAAGGCGCTGAGCAATAACCAGATTTAATACCGAGCCCACTAAAAACGGTGGGATGTCTAAGTCGAAAAGACGCGGGACGGTTGTCGGAGCATCGTTGGTGTGAATAGAGGAAAGCAGTAAGTGACCGGTCAATGCAGATTGCACTGCAATGCTTGCGGTTTCTTTGTCGCGGATTTCACCAACCATAATAATATTCGGATCTTGACGCAAAATTGCACGCAAACCGGAAGCAAAAGTTACGCCGGCGCGAACGTTAACTTGGGACTGGTTAACATAGCGCATATTGTATTCAATAGGATCTTCAATGGTTACGATGTTCACGTTCGGCTTATTCAAAATATTCATAAGCGCGTAAAGCGTGGTGGTTTTACCGGCACCGGTAGGACCCGCAGCTAAAATCATACCGTAGGTCTTTTT
Source organism: uncultured Candidatus Saccharibacteria bacterium (assembly GCA_964612445.1). GTDB lineage: Bacteria > Patescibacteriota > Minisyncoccia > UBA6257 > 2-01-FULL-56-20 > JAHFLJ01. Next base: position 25,507 of record CAZTBQ010000003.1, read on the forward strand.
CAAATTGTCGCGAATTGTTTTGGCGACTTCTGGTAAAAATCCAAGCTCTTCAAGGGACAAAGGTTTTTGCGATGCTTCGAGCAAACGCATAACCATTTTTTCGCCATAAAAAGTTGGCAAAATAGAAACACGAACATCCACCATCTGATTCGCGGCGGAATGCCTAAAACGACCGTCTTGCGGCTCATAATGTTCATCGAGTTTCAATCCCGACAATATTTTAATACGAGCAACAATCGCGGTGTGCACCAACTTTGGAATACGCATGATTTCGTAAAGAATTCCATCGATTCGATATCTAACAATTGTTACGTCCTCCATTATCTCGATGTGTACATCTGAGGCGCGCAGAGATACCGCATAAGACATAATGTTATCTACCACTGCGACGATTGGAAGCTCGGCTTCTTCTTTTTGGCCCCCACTAGTTTGCGCGCGAATGGAATCTTGAATATTTTTTTCAATAATTGTCTTGAAGTCGCTGGTCATCTGCGAACCGTAAACGGTATAACCACGATTCAAGTCTTCCTGATTCGCTAAATATGTAATAATTCTGGCGCTAAGATGCTGGGATAAATACGAAGTCGTAGAAAGATCGCTCGGATCCGCCATCGCGACGTTTAACGAGCCATCTGTGTTCTTGCTAAAAACTAAAATTTGGCGCTGGCGGGAGACTTCTTCGGGAATAAGCTTAACAACTTCTGGATCGATCGGGGTTACGTTGAAATTCACAATTTCAACCCCCAAAAAATCGGCAAGCAATCGATTTAAATAATTTTTGTCGGCAATGTGCTCAGAAACTAAAATATCGATCAAACTCTGATTTTTTAGGTTGGCTTCTTGCTCAAGAGCATCAAATCTTTCGGAAGTGATCAGTCCTTCTGCGAGGAGTTTTGCCTTTAATTGATTTGCTGGGATTGGAAGTGACATCTGAGTATATTATAGCAAACTTTAACTAAAAGTAACCAAGAACTTATCACCAATAAGGCAGAACCTAGAATTTAGAACCTAGAAAATAGAATAATTACTAAATTACGAATTAGTTACGCCTGCCCGCCCTTGGCGGGAATATACGAATTCTTTTGTCTGTCATCCCGAAGTATTTATGGTGAGAAGGGTTGAACTACTCATCCGGGATCTAGTGTTGATTCTGATTCTGGATTCCGGGTCAAGCCCGGAATGACAAATGCTCAAGCCGAACAAACAAAAAAAATTCCCTCCGGAGTGGAAGGAATTTTTTTTGTTTTAGCTATTTATTAGAGAGCTAGGGTCGTTCCGGTTTCATACCAGCCATTATTGTTGCCTCCGTCGTCAGTTATTAGAGGAGATCCTCCGGTAGTATACTTAGTGCTCTCCATCTTCGCATCTATTTCAAATAATTGATTCATCGTACCGCTTACACCGTAGGTGTAATAGAACTGAACATTATTCACTGGATCAACAGGAAGCTGTCCGATAGGCGCACCAGAGCTGATTGCACTGAAGTTCACAGGAACCCATCCAGTACCATTGACGCTTCTATTTCCAGCTCCAGTTGATGTTGCAGACAAAGTGCTAGAAGTGAAGGTTCCACAGTTGGTTGCTGGAGCGCTAGTAGTGAACGAAACGTAGCAATAGCCACTAGTACCAATAACCGGTGTGTTAAAGTCAGCCATATACAACGAAATTGCGCTCTTTAAAGTTGAAAGGTCGGAGGTTCGGTTAGAATCACGAGCCTGTTTCAAAAGCTCTGCTGGGTTCAAAGTCAAAATGACGACCACTGACAAAATGGCGACGAGCGCCAAAACAACCAAGAGCTCAATAAGTGTAAATCCTTTTT
>CAZTBQ010000004.1:0-23599 GCA_964612445.1 uncultured Candidatus Saccharibacteria bacterium
CAAAAATTCAACAAAAAATTCGAACAATTCCTTACGGTTTTTATAGGCTTTTTAATGTATCTTTATCTACTCACCATCCTTTGGAACACCGGATATGAATTTGATTTCGTCACCGCGATGGTTCCCGGATTTTCCGTTTTCTTCTACTTCGTTGGTGACTTGGTCTCTCACTCCAAACGAAACTGGATGATTGGCATTCGAACATCTTGGTCTATGCAAGGTGATGAAATTTGGGACAAAACCAACAAGCTTGCCGGAAAAATGTTTAAGGTGTCCGCAATTATTTCTTTGATTGGGATATTCGTCCAAAGTTACGCATTTTACATAACAATTGCCGCCGTACTAATTTCCGCGCTCTACCCCGCAATTTATTCCTATCAGCTTTACCGAAAAAATAAGTAAGCCTGATATGACCAAAAAACGGGGACCAGAATCCCCGTTTTTTAAAACCACCCAACCCCCAATCCTTCATTCTCAAATTCTTGAGAATATTAGAATGAAGTAATAAAATATTAAAAAATACACATGCCCACAACATACTCAAATATCGCCTCGCTTAAAAACTTCCGCTCGCTTGAGCGAACAATGAAAGGCTGCGCAAACCACAGGCGAATCGAAATTATTCAAGCCCTTTACAAGCATCCGGAAATGTCGGTTAGCGATTTAGCGATAGATCTAAAAATAAATTTTAAAACCGCTTCCGAACATATTCGCCGCTTAGCAATCGCCGGCCTGATATTAAAACGTTCCGAAGGAGCCAGTGTGCGTCATTGCCTAACATCCAAAGGTAGAAGCATTCTCAAATTCTTAAGAACATTAGAATAACAAATGACCGTCAAAGAAAGAGTCAAAAAAGAACCGGATGGACTACTCGCAAAAGCATATCGCTTTTCCGAAAATGCTCATCGTGGCCAAAAAAGAAAAACAGGCGAACCCTACTTCGTTCACGTTTTAGGCACGGCCGAAATATTATATGAATGGCACCTGGACGAGCCCACGGTAATTGCTGGACTTCTTCATGACACCTTAGAAGACACCCCGGCCACCGAAGATGAGCTAATCAAAGAATTCGGCGAAGAAATAACATTTTTGGTAAATGGCGTAACCAAGCTCGGAAAAATTAAATATCGTGGAACCGACGCTGAAGCCAAAGCAGAAAACTTAAGAAAAATGATTCTGGCAATAAGTGAAGATTTACGCGTCGTCTTTATTAAGCTTGCCGATCGCCTACACAATATGCGCACCCTGGGAGCCCTGCCGCCAGCAAAGCAAAAAAGAATTGCGCTTGAAACTCATGAAATTTATGCCCCACTTGCCTACCGAATGGGAATGCAGAGTATATCCGGCGAACTCCAAGATCTGGCATTTCCATATCTTTATCCACAAGAATATCGCTGGCTTAAAAGCAAAATGGAAGAAGAATACGAAGACCGGTTAAAATATCTTGACCGCTTAAAGCCGATGGTTGAATCGGCCCTAAAAGAAAAAGGTGTAACCGAAACTCACATCGACTTCCGAGCCAAGCGCCACAGTAGTCTTTATAAAAAACTTCTGCGCAACCAAATGGATCTTGGCAAAATTTACGATCTTGTCGCCATGCGCTTAATTTTGGAAAGTGTCGAGGATTGTTATTCTGCGCTGGGAACAATTCACAGTCTCTGGCCACCACTTCCCGGAAAAATTAAAGACTATATTGCCATGCCAAAACCAAACGGCTATAGATCACTTCACACAACCGTCATCGGACCCAATAAGCGCATCGTTGAATTCCAAATCCGCACCACGGAAATGCACAAAGAAAATGAGCACGGAATTGCGGCGCACTGGCTATATAAGTCGCACGGCAAAGAAAGTGAGGATAAAAAGAAAAAAATCTTTGAAGAAGCTCAGTGGGTTAAGCAGCTCGCCAAATGGCAAACTGCAAAAAACAACGGCGACACTACTGCCGAAGATTTTATCGAATCGCTAAAAATAGATTTTTTCAAAGATAGAATTTTTACCATTACTCCTCGCGGAGAAGTAATTGATTTACCTTCTGGCTCCACTCCGGTTGATTTTGCATACCACATTCACACCGAAATCGGCAACTCTGCTATTGGCGCAAAAGTAAACGATCAACTGGTGCCCCTAAGCCACGAACTTCGTTCTGGCGATTTTGTGGAAATATTATCTCAAAAAAATAAAAAACCTTCGGAGGACTGGCTAACTTTCGTTAAAACTTCAATCGCCAAAGACAGAATTCGTCACGCCTTAAAGAAAAAAACAAATGCATTGCTCCAAAAACACCCGACGAGGTCTGAATTAAAAATTGTCGCTTCAAACCGTATAGGACTTATTAAAGACATAACTTTAATAATCAGCCGCTCACACATAAACGTCTTGAATCTCGCCACCACAAACCAAACTGAAAAATTCAACACATTGAGAATATCGTGCGACGTAATTGAAAAAGATAAAATCGAAAAACTTATTCTAAAACTTAAAGAGTTAAAGGATATTAAAGAGATAGGTTATCGTCTCCTCGAATCCCAAATTTCCTAAGCAGTTCCGCAAACTCCTCCTGCGAATAAAAAGATATTGTTATTTTTCCGGATCCTCCGTGATCCTTAATAACAACCGGAGTTCCAAATTCACTACTCAGCCTTTCCTGCAAAACCTGCAAATCAGGGTTCACCTCTTTGCGCGCTTTTTCCACATCTTTACTATTAGCATATTCCAAAACGCGCTCTTTAAGTTCGCGGGTTGTTAAACGATTCGAAATTAAATCATTAAAAAGCTTCATTTGAGTTCCCTGGTCATCAATTGCGAGCAACATCCTTCCGTGACTCTCGGTAAGTTGTCCTTTAGAAATTGCCTCTTGTATTTCACTGGGCAGATCCAAAAGCCTCATTGTGTTCGCAACCGTCTCTCGGCTCTTGCCAAGCCTGGAAGCCACCTCCCTTTGGGTCATCCTAAACTCATCTTGCAGCCTCGCGTAGGCCCTAGCCATTTCTATCGGGTTTAAATTTTCCCTCTGAATATTCTCTATAATCGCCAATTCAAGGCGTTCTCGCTCCAAACGTACATTTCTCACAATCGCGGGAATAGTCTGTAATCCAAGCAATTTAGAGGCCTGCAATCGCCTTTCACCGGCGATTAACTCATACTCAACCTCAACTCCATGCGGACCTTCCACATTTTTTTTAGTAACCACAATCGGTTGTAAAAGCCCGAATTCTCGAATTGAAGCTGCAAGCTCTCTTGGGGCACCCTGATCAAACTCTCTTCTGGGCTGATCTGGGTTTGGAGAAATTTTATCAACTTCAATATAAAAAATGGATTCCTGCATCTGCTTATCCTCCGGCTGAATCTTTTTACCAGAAACCACTGCCTTCACCTTAGGTTCATCATCTGCAACTGGAACTGGCGCGGAAACAAAATTATTTTCTTCATTTTGATCGTTGACTCCTTCGGCTAAAATATCATCGAATACAAAAGGCGCCGGAGCGGATCCATTATTATCTTGAAAATCATCATTCGCCGAAAAACCAGAATTTCCTTGTCCGCTGTTTTGCGAAGCCTGCCTATCTTTTGGTATTAAAGATTCTAATCCTTTTCCTAGCATAATTTTATTATAAACTTAAATTGAAATTACCGAAATCCTCGCTAGCCGAATCACTATGCCTAAACATTAAGAATGGTTCGCGAGATAAAATCTCTTGAGCAAGTTTTCGATATGCAATTGCGCCTGGTGAATCCGGTCGATATAGCATAATAGGCTTTCCAAAACTTGGAGCTTCAGCTAAAGCGACGCTTCGTGGAATTTCAGTCTCAAAAACATAATGTGGAAAATATCTACGCAAATTTTTCGCGACCTCCCTGCTAAGATGTTCGCGCTTGTCATACATAGTAAGTAGAGCTCCGGCAACTCTTAAATTCTGTTTAAGATTTTTATTCACCATCTCAATTGCTTCAAGTAATTGTCCCAGACCTTCCAAGCTGTAATATTCCGCCTGAACCGGAATAATTATTTCATCGCTAGCAGTGAGCGCGTTAATTGTAAGCAGTGACAAGCTCGGAGAAAGATCTATTAAAACGTAATCATATTCGTGGCGCAAATAATTTAAAAAGTCCCGTAGAAAAAATTCTCTACCATCCATATTAACAAGCTCAACCAACGCACCTGCTAAATGCGGCGCCGATGGAATCAAATGTAGATTACCAATCTCGGATTGCAAAATGAGCTCTTTGTGTGGCACCAACCCCAGCATTCCATGATAAACGGACTTTTCTGTTTTACTCGGACCCACTCCTAAATGCGAGCCAGCGTTAGCTTGCGGATCAAAATCCACTATTAAAACTTTTTTACCAAGCGCAGCTAAATAAGCAGCCAAATTTACAGTGGTTGTAGTTTTTCCAACACCTCCTTTTGCGTTACAAACTGCAATTACCTTTGCCATAAAATTTACTAAATTTTATCCTGAGCCAAGTCGAAGGATTGATTTACTAAACAATTATACAATCTATTCTTAATAAGTTAAAGAATTAATAATCTTGATTTAAGTCAAAAAATTAGCTTTAATTATCGTAAGCCCGGGTGCTGGAACTGGCAGACAGTCACGACTCAAAATCGTGTGGCCTTACGGCCGTGTGGGTTCAAGTCCCACCCTGGGCACAAATTATAAACGCCGTTAGGCGTTTTTATATTTGGGGTGGGACTTGAACCTGAGAGGTGGGGTCGGGAGGAAAGGCATTCCTCCCGTGTTGGAGTCATTCAGAACCGTGGGTTCTGAAAGCGCAGCCTCACAATTGTGAGGCGAGCAGTGAAATTCCCCACCCTGGGCTCCAGAAATAAAATAACACCTCTTACTGGGGTTTATTTTATTTCTGGCGGTTTGATATAATTAATTTATGAATAAATATGACCCAATTGGATTTTCAAGAAACCTAGCCAAGGGACGAATTGCTGAAACAATTTTCGAGCAAATGCTACGTGACACCAAGGCGTTCACCATTTTGGCTTTTGGATATGAAAAAGTGCTACCCGAACTCGCGCACCTCCAACACGATGTTCACAAAGAAGAAACTATGGAAATAATTCGTAGAGCTCCAGACTTCGCCATCATTGACAACGAAAAACACGATGTCTATTTAATCGAAGTTAAATACATGATGCATCCCACAGAAACCCTAATCCGAACTGCGGCCGAAAAAATGTTCAAATCTTGGAAGCCATCCTACTTATTTATCGCTACGCCAAATGAGTTTTTATTTGGCAAGGCAAGCGAGATTGTTAATTCAGATGCAGGCATCAAAAAACTCAGTCATCCGCAAATACCAGAAGAACTGCAGGCTAAATATATTAAATTATTAAACGAACTAATCCCGCCCACAGATCAGCCTGAGCAGGAAGAGGTATAAACAAAAACTAATTTTGACCCTTGGTTTGCTAAAAGATATACTCAAACCAGTTCAATAACAGAAAGGGGCATGGATATGTCTAGAACCAAAAAGATTCCCGAAATTAAAAGTGACAAAGAAGCCATGCGTCGGTATGCCGGCCTCCTTAAAAGAGCCTGCGGATATACTCACGAAGAAGCTGCAAATATTACAAAAAACGTATTCGCTCCGCTTACCAATGCAAAGAAACCTAAAACCGCACAATAATCTGCGGTTTTTTTATATAATTTTATTGTCTTAAACATGCACATTTACGGGCTTATTACTTAGCATTCAACCAAAAATTCGAGGATATTCTATTTCAATAGGGTGTCTTTAATAATTTGCCCGTCTTTTATTTGAATGACTCTATCCGCCATTTGTGCATAATTTTCTTCGTGCGTAACCATAATAATCGTTTGTCCTTCTTTATTTATTTTTTTAAAGACATCCATTAGTTGAATTGACGCGACACTGTCTAAATTTGCGGTTGGCTCATCTGCAAAAAGTATTTTTGGTTTTTTTACAATTGCACGCGAAACACTTACGCGTTGCTGTTGACCACCGGAAAGCTGACTAGGAAGATGCGTGACAAGGTTTGCCATATCGAATGATTCAAATATCTTTCTGGCCATTTTTTTAGCAACATTAATGTTTGTGCCAAGCATAATATTTGGTAAAATCGCGTTTTCCATAGCGGTAAATTCGGGAATAAGTGCGTAATCCTGAAAAACAAAACCAAAGTTTTCTAAACGAAACCTGGTTTTTTCGTTATCGTCCAAATTTGACACCAGCTCATCATTAACAAAAATATCACCACTTGTTGGACGGTCAATAAGACTCATTTGATATAAAAGAGTGGACTTTCCTGACCCAGACGGTCCGGTAATGGCAATAAACTGACCTGTGGGAATTTCCAGGCTAATCCCTTTTAAAACTTTGGTAAGAACAGTGCCGTTAACGAAATTTTTTATGACATTTTTGATTTTAATCATGTGAGTATTTAATTATCTTCCTAAAATAGAATCTAGCGTATTCTGTCTAATAATTAACCACGCCGGAATAAAACCGGAAATAAGCGACGAGATTATGAGAACGATGATGCGTACCGCAACATAATTAAATCCTAATAAAAGTTGGCCGTCAGCCATCGGTAACGAAAGAGGGTGTTTTTCAAAATAATCCTGTAAAAAGAAAATTAAAATAACTGTACCAATAATAATGCCGATTATCGTATAAAATAAGGCTTGAAAAATATAAGAGAGAACAAGGGCGGAAGATTCAATACCCTGTGCTTTTAAAATACCAATTTGCCGTCTACGGCTAGATGCATTAATAAAAATGATAACGAATACCGTTACCAAACCAATAAGAACAGCTGTTGCCCCGACTAAATTACCGATAAGAGCAAAGGCTTTTTGGAGATCTGCAATAGCCCTAGGCATTGCCTCGCTAGCTTCTTTGATATCGTTCTTAAAATTTGTGCGAGCATCTGCATCTTCTAAATATTTCACCAGCAACGGAATCGCTACCTGATCATTTGTCCGTATGGCAATTTCTGAATATTCATTATTCGTCAATCCCGCTAATTGTCTGAGCGTTTTATAATTCACAAAACTTCTTTGATCCACGGTTGATGCCTTGGTGTGCGCGATGCCGACAACTGTGAACTCAAAAGTATTTCCATTAGGAAAGCGCGCCTTTACTTTATCGCCGATAGATACATGGCCTAGAGTATCCGAAACCCCAGTCGAACCTTCGACGTATCCTTGCACAAGCGATGACCCTAGAACTATAGCGTCCCAATCATTATTTTCTAAAAATCTTCCCTCTACTATTTTATCCGGCAACACGGTAGTTAGCGCTTCCGCATCAGGATTTATACCGGTAAGCGTGGTCCCGGCGGATGGTGATTTTTTAATACCGCTCACACTTTTGTAGTCATATTCTAAAGTTGCCCCTTTAAGCAATCGGCCGGAATAACCAGCCACAACGTCACCGTTAAGGCTTGAAAAAATATCGCTAACATTTTTTATGTAATCATATCCGCTCGGAGGCTCTATAAAAATATCCCCCGTAAAGCTTTTTTTAATATTATCCCCAACGTCTTCAGTAATACCATTCAGCAATCCTCCTACCACGGTTAAATTTAAAAGAGTAAGCAATAAAATGAACACCGTTACAAGTTTTGTTGTAATCTGTCCTCTTCGTATACTTTTAATAGCGATAAATAAAGCAACGCTCACTACCCGCTTGATGTAATTAAAATTTTTCATAGATTATTTTTAAATCGGCTCTTCCGGTTCGCATATTAAGTATCAGCCCAATTAAAATAGTGATTCTAAAACCTTGCCTGTTTTTAATTTTTAAAATTTTTATTGTAAAAACCGACCAACTTATTTATAATTTTTTTCCTTTGAATAATAAATTCCAGTCGAATTTTCAAATACTCCTTCCCTTCGCGAGTGATTGTATAAACCCGCTTGTCTGGCTTCTTTTCATTTTTTTCCCATACGGATTTTATTAATCCCCTTTTTTCCATTCTTCGCAATAACGTGTAGGCTGTGCCGGCTTTCACTCTCTGCCCAGTAGTAACCTTCTCTACGCTCTCAATAATCTCATAACCATGTGACTTTTTTTCATAAATAGTTCTCAAAATTAAAACTTGAATTAAATTTCCCTCCCGATGGTTATTTTGTGGCTTAAAAGAAGTCTTCATCATATATAACAATGTTATATAATCAATAACTTATTGTCAAAGGATCTTTTTTTAATTAAATAGTATCCACAACTTATAATGTCACGTTTTACCTTAAAAATACCGATTCCGATATCACCAAAAAGGAAAGCTGGGTCATATGCGGTTTTTTAATTTTGCGTAGACTCCAATATCATCAACTGCTCCTTAATTTTTTTTACCAAAACTTCAGCATATTGTTTTTGTTCTCCGGAAACTGCCTCGAAAATAGGTAGAAATACTTCTCTTGTCTCAAGTATCTGCTTTTCTATCTTTTCCGGCTTGTTCACCGGCAAAGTCCTAAGATTATGTAACCTATCCACCATCTTCAACAAAACCGCATCTTCGTTTTTTGCTAATTCTTTAACGTAAAAATCAAACGCTTCTTGCTTGCTGTTAAACCTGATATTCTCAACCGATGGCTTGGTTAAACGAATTACAATTTCAGCAACCTTATCTCCAAATAGTTTATTCAAACGCAACCGCGCCTTCATGACAAACTCGTCGTACGACTTTGTCACATTCCCGAACATTGGCGTATCTTCGCCCACATCATGAAGAAGGAAACTGATCAATAAATCTCTGTCGTACAATCCAAGCTCATCAATCATTATCAAACAACCAGAACGTGGATGCTCAAAATAACGCATTCCCTCATCTCGTACAGCTGTTCGATGGGCCTCCTTTGCCAAGTCATAAGCAAAATCAATATTCTCAATTTCATCCAAAGAGAACTTCCCTTCCAATCTTTTCAAGAAAGTCTCTCTATTCTCTAAACTTTTCTGTGCGTCGTTCATTTTAAATATTTTTAATAACGTTTATGGCAAAATTTCCCTTAAAGAAGATAGCGCCGCTTCACCGAAAATAGCGACTAAACCTGCAATGATTGCTATAGGCAAAAATACTCCCAACCAAACAAATAATTTTATTTTGGTTTTAGTTTTTTTAACCTCCTCATCCGTTACCAGTAAAGCATTCTTTCTCTTGATAGCCCCGAATATTCCAACGGCAAAAAATACAACGAATGGTCCCAAAAATATATTATTAAATATCGCCGACAGCGCTTGATCGCCCGGCTGTCTCAACATCACGAACGGCTCTTCATCTCCGAATATCTTTTTAAGCATTTCGGAATTTTTTAGCTCTGCTGGCAAAGCGGTGTATTCATCTCCAACAATTTCCGAAACTAAAACCTTTTCCGGAGGAAATATCGAAGAGATGATAGATCCAACAATTATCATTCCCAATCCTAAAACCAACAATCGCTTTGCTATAAACCAAAAATTGTTTTTAGCATAAATATAACTATACGCCAAAGCTTCCACTCCTCTCCTTCCATCAAAAATTAGTGCATACGTTGAATAGCCAAGCACAACGCCTAGCCAAATACCCGGGACCACAAAAGCAAACGTTCCAAACAAAACACATAATGCGGTTAAAATGCCAATCCAAAAAACAGACAAAATATATTTTGCTCCGTCCGAATATAGAGCTTTCGTCTTGCCACCGGGAGTAGCAATTTCTGGATAAAACTTCTTTGAAATAGCCGAGATAAATCCTGGAATTGAAAAGGCGGTTAAAACTCCGGAGGCAAACATAAACACCCCACCCAAAATGCCAGGAACAAAAATACCCAAAACCGACAGGACAGCTATCGGCAAATAAACAAAAGCCAAAAAATTAAAATTTTCTTTGTAGCCAGCGAATGCCGACTTAAACGAATCCAATACACGAAGCTCGTCAGAAGCAACGTTAGAATCAAGGTTATTTTTATCCATTCCTAAATTATACCACGCCCCGGTCTTCTTCTTGGACTAAAGTCTTTTCGTAAGCGAATTTCCTAAGCGCTAATTTCGCAACGTATGTTCCAATTAAAGCAACTGCTATTCCGCCTAGAATATCGATTGGCCAATGCACACCGGCATAAATTCTAGCCAAAGAAACCAGGATGGCGGATATAATGAACCAAATTCCAAGTTTTCTATTTATTAAAAATAGCGAAAAGGACATCGCAAAAAGCAAGGCGGCGTGTCCAGACGGAAAAGATGGATTGCCATCAAAAATCAAAGGCTCAAACCCAAGAGCCACGAATGGCCGCTCACTTTTATAAAAATATCTTATTACTTCGGTTATTATTCCCCTCGAAATCAAAACCGACAAAAAGACAAAAGAAAAAGCCCTAAATTTGGCTTTTACAGTAGGCTTTGAAAATATCCATAAAATTATCCCGGCAATTAGAAAATAGGTAAAATACTCGGCAAAAAAAATACCAACCGCGTCCATGAATGAACCGCGTCCTAGCCCTGAATAAATCTTTTGAAATAAATAGTTATTCCAATTCATATAGAAGAACTTATCTAGAAACGAATGGAAGCAAACCCATGTGCCTTGCTCGCTTAATTGCCTGAGAAAGCAATCGCTGATGTTTGGCACAAATAGCGGTATGTTTAGGGTCGATTATCTTAGCCTGCGAAGAAACAAACCTCTTTAAAAGGTCGGTCTCTTTATAATCGATATCTTTAAGGTTTTGCGAACAGAAAAAACACTGCTTCATATGTTGATAGATTATTATAAATTTCAGGGAGAAAGTCAAATGCCGTAGGCATTTGATCGAGTACCAACGGTGCTCGATACCAACAGTGCTCGGTGTCGACCGAGTACTATGTACTCATAGTGCTTGGTCTCAATAATAACCAGTGCCCGGTTTAGTGCTGGGTCAACCCTGACCACAAAATCCAGCACTATTTACAGATAGTGCTGGATCTTAACGCTACATATTACGTGCTACACGACTTAAAATGGCACATCTTCCATCCCAGCGTCATCCACCTTGTCCAGGTCAATCACCGGCATTTCCTCTACTGCCTGCTGGGCTACAGATTCATTGTCTTTGCTACTAGCAGCTCCGGAAGCAAACGAACTCTTAGATCCACCGGAATACGTGCCATTTGAAGCGCCTTGCGCCTTTGGGCCAAGCTGGAAGCGCTCACAGATTATCTCCGTGGTTCTATGAGTTGCCCCATTTTTATCCTGCCAGCTGCGAGTAGCAAGTCTTCCCTCAACTAGAACCATCGCACCCTTTGCCAAAAACTGATTAGCAATCTCGGCCTGCCTTCCCCAAACCACAACATTATGAAATTCAGTATCTTCCTGTCTGGCGCCGTTTTTATCAGTCCAAACTCGATTTGTGGCTACGCTAAATGTCGAAACCGACTGACCTGACGGTGTTTTTCTGAGTTCCGGCTGCACTGTCGCCCTTCCCACTATCAATACTTTGTTTAAATTCATATCTCTGATTTATTAAAACCGACGTTTATTTGTGAGAATTATAGGTTAGCCAAATCTGCTTTGCAACCTGCAAAGCAGCCGAGTACTATCGCAGATAGTGCTTGGTTATCATCTACTCAACATACAAAAACACCCCTTTCGGGGCGATCTTGTTTTAGGCCAAGATTTCTTCGATTTTCTTTTCCAACTCTTCGTTGGTGAGCGGCTCGGACTTTGAAGATTCCGGTCGGCTTTCAGATTTTACTTCTCCTTCAGATTTTTCCACCTGTTTCGGTTTGGAATCTTTAACAAACGGAGGAGTTATAATCAAGTGTCGCAATACGAAATCTTTGGTAACTAATTCATGCTCCAAGTTTACTATCGCTTCCGGCAATACCGAAAAGTGAACGTAAGCAAAGTAAGCCTGATTAAAACCATTTATTGGATAAGCTAAAGCGATTTTGGTTGATTGTGGCTCCAAATCAATTGTTCCACCTTCTTTGGAAATAAACTCCAAAACCTTTTTCTCGTCGCCTTCCTCTTTTACCAAAAAAGAAAGTTCGTATTTTTTTGTGTCTTTTTCTTCCATTTCTTTTCTTTTATTCAACTTCTTCGACCTGTTCTCCCTCTACCGACTCTAGAATTGGCATATCCGGCATACTACCGGCAGGGATTAGCCGTCCTATAATGACATTTTCTTTAAGCCCGCGCAAGGTGTCTACCTTTCCTTCCACTGCAGCGTTAACCAACACTCTCGCAGTGTCTTGGAATGACGATGCGGACAAGAAGCTCTCAGTGGAAAGCGCTACTCGAGTAATACCAAGCAGCAACTGCTTCGCTTTTGCTGGAATTTTCCCGGACTTCTTCAAAATTCGGTTGGTTTCCAAGAACCTGGACTTCTCCACGATCTCACCCATTACCAAATCCTGAGCATCACCAGCATCGGTTACGCGCACGCGAGAGAACATCTGGCGAACAATAATTTCAATGTGTTTGTTGTTCATTGAAGCACCCTGGCTTGCGTAAACTCCCTGAACTTCAGAAACAATGTATCGAATAACTTCGGATGATCCTTTGAGTCCAAACAATTCACGAAGATCAACGTGTCCTTCGGAAAGCTGATCACCGGCTTTAACTTTGTCGCCGATTTTAACTTTCAAAACAGTTGAACGATGGACAGAATATTCTGCGCTATCGGTCGTCTTTTTGGATCTCTTTGAAGATTTCTTCGGCTCATTAAACTTAATGGCGATTATCTTCAAGCTTCCGGTCTCTTCAATGTTTACAATCTCACCATCGGCTTCAGCCAACATCGCCTTACCTTTTGGAGGTCTGGCTTCAAAAAGTTCTTCTACGCGAGGCAAACCATAGGTAATATCGCTTGAAGCAACACCACCCAAGTGGAATGTTCTCATCGTGAGCTGAGTTCCAGGTTCACCGATTGATTGTGCAGCCACAACTCCAACCGCCTCACCCTTCTTAACGGCAGAATTTCTTCCCATATCCATTCCGTAACACTTTGAACACATTCCGTACAAAGTTTTACAAGTAAGCGGAGATCGGACTTTAACAACTTCAACTTTAGCGGCATCAATTTTCTCGGCAAGCTCTTTAGTGATAATTTCACCAGCCTCAACAATAATCTTGTTTCCGGATTTAACATCTTCTCTTGCGGTTCTTCCGTAGGCACGTGCACCAACACTCTGTCGTCCCATCATCTCGGTTTCCGAAAGAAGAATATCTGTTCCTTCTTTGGTCTTACAATCTTCTTCGCGAATGATTAAGTCTTGTGAAACGTCAACCAAACGTCGAGTTAAGTAACCGGCTTGAGCTGTCTTAAGCGCGGTATCGGTAGTACCTTTTCTTGCACCGTGAGTGGAAATAAAGTATTCGAGCACGCTAAGTCCTTCCTTAAGTGAAGATTTAATAGGCAACTCGATCTTTTCTCCCTGAGGAGTAGTCGCCAAACCTTTCATACCCATCATCTGAATCGGCTGCGCCCAGGTACCACGAGCACCGGAATCAATAATCTGATAAATCGGGTTATCCTCGGAAAGTACGGTTGCTACGCTCTTTGCAATTTCATCTTTGGATTTTTCCCAAACCATGATCACCCTAGCTTTACGCTCGCTGTTAGTAAGCAAACCTTCCTCGAAGTATCCGCGAATCTTCTCAACTTCTTTAGAAGCCGCTGCCAAAATTTCCTTCTTAATTACCGGAACAATCAAATCGGTTGTTGCCCAAGTGATGCCGGACAAAGTTGCCATTTCAAATCCCAAAAGTTTAAGTTCATCCAATACAATCGCAGCTGGCTCAATCCCGCGGGTCTGCAAAATAGTATTCACAACTCTTTCCAACTTTTTCTTGCTCATCGGTTCGTTAACATAAGGAACCAACCCATTCAATACTCGGTTAAAGATAACTCTTCCTAAAGTTGTCTCTCCTTCAAACGTAGAAGGGATTTTTATTCTTTCGTGTAAGTGAATTGAACCAAAGTGATGTGCCATCTTGGCCTCGTTTTCGCTTGAGAAAACTTTCACCTTGTGTTCGATAGAATTATTATTTCGGGTCAAGTAATACAATCCCAAAACAGAATCGTTGGTGAGCAAAGTGATAATATCTCCGGTAGCCGGCTTCAAAAGGTTCTTTTCGGCTGCCATAATTTCATTCGCCTCTCTTTGTGCCTCTACTGAAAGCGGAACGTGGACTGCCATCTGGTCACCATCAAAGTCTGCGTTAAACGCTCCACAAACAAGCGGCGGAAGCTGAATAGCTAATCCTTCAACAAGTTTTGGCTTGAATGCCTGAACACTCAATCTGTGCAAAGTCGGAGCACGGTTCAAGAGCACTCTTCGGTCTTTAATTACTTCTTCAAGGATTGCCCAAGTTTCATCAGCTCCCTGTTCAATAATTCTGTTGGCGTTGCGAATATTATGAGCAATTCCGCGTCGGATGATTTCACCAATAACGAATGGTCGGAAAAGTTCCATAGCCATCTTTTTTGGCAAACCACATTCGTTAAGTTTCAATTTTGGACCGACAACAATAACTGAACGTCCGGAATAGTCTACACGCTTTCCAAGCAAGTTCTGACGGAAACGTCCCTGTTTACCCTTCAACATGTCCGCAAGAGATCGCAAAGGTCTTCGCGCAGAATTCATCTGCTGGGTTCCAAATCTTGCGGAGTTGTCGATTAATGCATCAACGGCCTCCTGCAACATTCTCTTTTCATTCTTAACAATAATTTCCGGAGCTTTAATTTCCAAAAGCTTCTTCAATCGGTTGTTGCGGTTAATAACGCGTCGGTATAAATCGTTCAAATCGGAAGTTGCGTATCGTCCTCCGTCCAATGCAACCATCGGTCGCAAATCCGGCGGTAATACTGGCAAAACATTCAAGATTAACCATTCTGGTCTGGAACCATTCTTGAGCATGGAGCGCAAGAACTTGAGCCTCTTCAAAAGTTTCGCTTCGTTAAGAGGATCTTTTACGGTCTGCACTTCTTTCTCGGCAATCTTAATCTGTTCTTTAATATCAAACTTTTCCAAGATAGATCGAACAGCTTCCGCTCCGGTTCCAGCTTTGAATACATCGCCAAACCTTCGGCTCAAGCTAAAGTACTGATCTTCAGTGATAACTTCTCCCGGCCTGAAAGATTCCAAAAGCTCCTTAATATCTTCGGCACTGGAAACCAATTCGTTCTTTCCTTTTCTGTCTTTATCTTCGGTAGCTTTAAGCTTCTGCTGTAACTCTTTAGCAAGTTCTTCCAAAACTTCCTTTCGGCGAACTTCGTTTACGCTGGTGATTATGTAATCAACATAATAAATCACACGTTCCAATTTCTGCGCAGGAACATCGAGCAAAATATTCAAAGGTGATGGAGTGCTCTTTAAGAACCAAATGTGAGCCACCGGTGCCGCCAAAGAAATATGACCAAGTCTATCACGTCGTACGGCTGCGCGGGTAACTTCAACTCCACACTTATCACAGACAACGCCCTTGTATCGAATTCGGCGATATTTTCCACAATAACATTCGTAATCTTTTGTTGGACCGAAAATTCTCTCCGAGAAAAGTCCGTCTTTTTCCGGTCGCTGAGTTCTGTAGTTAATTGTCTCCGGTTTAATAATTTCACCATGAGACCATTCCATTATTTTTTCGGTGGAGGCCACGCCAATTTCCAAGGCATCAAAATCTTCGTT
The DNA here is from genome assembly GCA_964612445.1 of uncultured Candidatus Saccharibacteria bacterium. Classification (GTDB taxonomy): domain Bacteria; phylum Patescibacteriota; class Minisyncoccia; order UBA6257; family 2-01-FULL-56-20; genus JAHFLJ01. Next base: position 15,625 of record CAZTBQ010000004.1, read on the forward strand.
CTTCTCGCCTTCTATTGGTCGCGGAATCTGTTCGATATTCAAAGCCAAAGCCTTGAGCTCGTTGATCAAAACGTTAAACGATGCTGGGATATTCGGCTCACGAATCGCCTCTCCTCGAATAATTGATTCGTAGGAAGCGGATCGTCCCATAATATCGTCTGACTTAATCGTGAGCATTTCTTGCAAGGTGTGACGAGCGCCATAACCTTCAAGTGCCCAGACTTCCATTTCTCCAAATCTTTGTCCTCCAAACTGAGCTTTACCTCCAAGCGGCTGCTGGGTGATAAGAGAGTAAGGACCGATGGATCGCATGTGAACTTTATCTTCAACCAAGTGATTGAGTTTCAACATATAAACCTGTCCAACAGTAACGCGACCATCAAATTTTTCTCCGCTTCTTCCATCATAAAGCTCCGTCTTTCCATCTTCCGGAAGACCAGCCTTCTTAAGTTCTCCCTTAATATCTTCTTCGGAAACCGGGTTAAATGGAGGCACAATTGCACGATAGCCCAAAGCCTTTGCTGCCCATCCCAAATGAGTTTCCAAAATCTGTCCAAGGTTCATACGAGAAGGCAAACCTAATGGATTCAAAATAATATCTACCGGAGTTCCATCTTCCAAGTGAGGCATATCCTGCACTGGTCGAATCTGGGAGATAACACCTTTGTTTCCGTGTCGTCCGGCGAGCTTATCACCAACCTGAACTTTTCTTAAGCTGGCAATTTCAACATGAATTCTTTTAATAATTCCGGCTTCCAGCTTATCTCCATGATCGCGTGAAAAAACTTTAATACCAACAATTCTGCCGCGCTTTCCGTGTGGCAAGGTTAAAGAAGTATCTTTAACGTCGCGAGCCTTTTCACCAAAAATAGCTCTGAGCAATCGCTCTTCAGCGGTCAACTCGGCTTCTCCGCGAGGTGAAATTTTTCCAACTAAAATATCTCCGGCAATAACTTCGGCACCAACACGAACAATTCCTTCCTCATCCAAATTCTTCAATTTTTCTTCAGAAACGTTTGGAATATCCGGAGTAGTTATTTCAGGGCCCAACTTTGTTTCACGGACGTCGCAAGTGTGTTCTTCAATGTGAATCGAAGTAAACAAATCATCGCGAACAACTCTTTCTGAGAGAATAATAGCGTCTTCGAAGTTTGCTCCTTCAAAAGACATGAAAGCTACCAACAAGTTCTGACCCAAAGCCAAAACTCCATTATCAATTGAATCACCATCTACCAATACATCCCCCTTCTTAACTTTTTGTCCTTTTTCGACAATCGGTCGCTGAGAAATTCTGGTAAATTGGTTGGATCGCTTAAATCTTTCCAGAATATAAGTCTTAGTATCTTTAGCGTATTTAACTGTTAAATGATTTCCATCAACCGCAGTTACTTCTCCATCCGCTTCAGCCTTAATAACATAGCCGGAGTCGGTCGCCACGACCTCTTCTTGTCCGGTACCTACGTACGGGGCGTTTGGTCGAATAGAGGCGACTGCCTGACGTTGCATGTTTGAACCCATGAGCGCACGATTTGCATCATCATGATGTAAAAACGGAATAAGTGAAGCCGCCATAGAAACAAACTGCTGTGAAGCAACCTCCATATAATCAACCTCTTCTATTCTGCAAGTTCCCGGGTTTCCATAAATTCTACCTTCAACAACATCCAATAAAATTTTTCCGGAATCGTCATGTGGAGTAGCTGCGTGAGTAATCCTGTATTTTTCTTCTTCGATTGCATCCATCCAAACTACTTCTCCAGTAGCTCTTCCTTTAACAACTTTTATGTAAGGAGTTTCTAAAAAACCGAGATCGTTCACTCGAGCAAAGCTTGCCAAATAGGCAATCAAACCAATGTTTGAACCTTCCGGTGTTTGAATAGGACAAATACGCCCATAGTGTGAACTGTGAACGTCGCGGACTTCAAAGCTGGCTCTTTCGCGAGTCAAACCTCCCGGACCCAAAGCGGACAAACGTCGCTTGTGTTCCAATTCTGCAAGCGGGTTAACCTGATCCATAAACTGCGAAAGCTGAGATGATGCAAAAAATTCCTTAATAACCGCAGCTATCGGACGGAAGTTAATCAACTGCGCCGGCACAATGGTGTCTTTCTCTAAGGTGGACATTCTGTCCTGAATAATTCTCCTTAGTCTTGCAATACCAACGCGCAATCTTCCCTGTAAAAGTTCACCAACTGCTTTTACGCGTCTATTTCCAAGATGATCAATATCATCAGGCTTTGCGCTTGGAGTGTTGTTTAAGCGAATTATTTCACGAATAATCGCGGTTAAATCCTCCAAATCCAAAAGCATGTTCTGCTTCTTCTTATTATCAAAACCTAATCGCTGATTCGCCTTAAATCTTCCTACAGCTGAAAGGTCATAGCGGTCGGATCGTTGGAACATTCCATCTACCAAACCTCTGGCGCCATCAACAGTTGCCGGATCTCCCGGTCTCATTCTTCTATATATTTCTAAATATGACTCATCGGCATTGGTCGCTCCATCTTTCTTTAGAGTCGCCTCTATATAATTAACTAAACCAGTATCAATATCGGTGAACTTGGTTCTTATATAGTTTTCGTCCGCACCAAAAATCCTGAGCAAGTCGGTAACCGCAACCTTACGGTGTCGGTCAATCTTAACTCCTAAAAATCCATCAATGTCAGTTTCAAACTCCAACCAAGATCCTCGGTTAGGAATAACCTTAGCTCCAAAAAGTTTTCTGTCCTTCCACTGGTTAGCGGTAAAGTAGACACCGGCGCTACGAATGAGCTGTGAAACAACTACACGCTCAACTCCGTTAATGATGAACGTTCCCCTGTTGGTCATCATCGGAAATTCACCGAAGTAAACCTCCTGCACGTCAACCTTCCCACTATTCTGATTTAAAAGCTTTACGCGAATATGTAGCGGCGCCTCAAAAGTCGCGTCTTTATATCTCGCGGTTAACTCGTCGTATTTCGGCTCACCGAAATTATATTCATCAAAACTAAGCTCGAACTCTTTACCGGTATGATCCTTAATAGGTGAAACTTCTTTGAGTAGTTCTTGCAATCCTGTTTTCAAGAACCATTCGTACGACCTAAGCTGAACTTCATTCAGATTGCTCGGGTACATAAACTGCTTGGATTTAGAGAAATCCTTAGCCGGTAATCGGTGAGGCATTTGTTATTAATTTATTGGTTTTGACTTTTAGAAGGCGCCTAAAGACAGAAACAACAAGAATCAAGGGGATTCTTGTCCTCTTTTATTTGTTTAAGTATTTAACTCTATTTTGGGCGTGTCTGTCAAGAGTTTCACTAAAAATCGTCTTTTTGGTCGCCGGGTCACTTAGATAAAACAAGTAATTTGTTTTAACGGGATTTATTACTGCTTCTATCGCAGAAATTCCAGGATTTGAGATAGCCCCCGCCGGCAATCCCCTATACAAGTAGGTATTATAAGGTGAATCAACCTTAAAATCAATTTCTGACAGTGGATAACATTTTGAAGTCTTAGTTTTCATCTCCTTCACATAACAGACCGTTGCATCAATCTGGAGGGGCATTCCAATGGCCAACCGCCTATATATTATCCCTGCCACAATTCTTCTATCCTCCACGTTCGGAACCTCCTTTTCAACCATTGAGGCTATTATCAGCCTTTCTAAATCGGCCTGCTTACTTAAGTCTAAAAGCTTTCCGGCCTTAAGCTTAAAGTTGTCTTCAAGCTTTTGTGAGACCTCCTCGGCCGAGGAATTTATAAAAAACTCGTATGTGTCTGGAAATAATCTGCCTTCAAGATTTTTATTTTCAACATATTCAATAAATTTTCCGGATGGCAAAATATAATTTTCAGACAAAATTAAATCCATATCATAAATGCTTGATCCTTCCGGCAGAGTTACTGTTTTTGTCTGCCTATCGCCCCTACTTAAAACGGAGACTATCTCCGGAACGCCCTGCGCAGACGACAGCAAATAAACTCCCGGTTGCAAACCAAAAGCAGAAGCCGACATTAACATATAAAATTTTACGGCGAGCGAAGACCTAACCAGTCCTTCGGATTCAAGGTGCTCGGCAACATCCTTAAAACCCATCCCTTTCTCCAGGGCAAATACCTTCTGCTCACCGGAAAACGGCAAAAGCGCCGAAAGAAACATGCCCGTAAAAAGCACTAATAAGCCAACTCCTAGAGCAACTACAACTATTGGTCTAATAATTTTGGGTTTAGGCCCTTCTTCCAATTGCATTTACGATTGATATTAAGAAAAAGCTCATTAAAATGTTCGAACCTCCGTAACTCAAGAATGGAAATGGCACGCCGACAACCGGAGTTAATCCGGTAACCATCCCAATATTGAGCAAGAAATGAGCGCTGAACACAATACTTGTTCCTAAACAAATAAATTTTGCCTTGTTCTGACTACTATATAATCCTATACGCAAAATACTAATATTCATAGTGATGAACGCGACTATCAAAAGCAGTCCTGGAATTATTCCCCACTCTTCCACGAACGCCGGAAAGATAAAGTCTGTTTCCGGTTCGGTCACAAAACCAAGCTGAGTCTGCGGCCCTTGATGATAACCTTTTCCCCAAAGCCCGGCAGAACCAATCGCAATTTTTGCTTGAATTGCACTGTAGTTTACTCCGAGAGCATTCTGCTCCGGATTAATTACTCCCATAATTCTCGCACGATGATATGGTTTCAATCCATATGCCCAAACCAGTGGCGACAAAATCAAAAACATAGCCACTCCGGTGATTATCCATTTCTTAGGAAGTCCGGAGACCAAAATAAAACCAATCCAAATAAAAATTAAAACCAGCATTGATCCATAGTCTGGAAGCATAAATACCGCGCCGGCAAGCGGAACTAAAATTAAAAATGAAATAATTACATTGCTTAGTCGCGCGATACTCAAATGTTTGCGGCTAAAATACATTGCATAAAAAAGAATGAGTGCGACTTTCGCCATCTCTACCGGCTGAAATCTAAAGGGTCCAAATACCAGCCAACTTCTGGTATTTCTAATTTCTGGCGCAGTGAAATATGTTAAAAGCAATAAACCTATGCTACCAAAATAAAATATCCGCACGAACCATTGAGACTGGAAAATCACCTGCCAATCAAAATATGAAAAAGCAAAAAATACCAAAAGACCCAAAACCACCCACATAAGCTGTTGGTAAAAATTCTGCATATTTATACTCGAAAGCTCCAAAAGCCCTGCGAGCACAATAAATCCTGCCCCAAAATATAGTCCCTTAAGCGCCTTCATTGCTTAACTAATTTACCACATCTCACGAATGCTTTCTATGTTTTATTAGCTAATGAATATTTTTAATAATTATGCGTTAACAATTTCAAACTATCGGACACAACGAAAGCCAACTCCGTTATAAGCACCAGTAGAAATACGATTCATTAGCAAAGATTCTATGCCGGCGTTTGTAGTATCATTCCAATCACCTCCGCGAGCCAAAATATATGTAGAACTATTAGCAGTCCCATCCCATGAAAATATTCGGCCCATTCCCTGGGTCGCACTCCAAGCGGAATTTAATGGTCCTGCCGTTTGTTGAGTCATTGTCCCCCAATTCGTAATTGCGATAAATTCTCTCCATTGCCAACCTGCAACCCCACTATACGGCTCGCTGGCTCCAATTATCGCGTCATTAGTCCACTCATAAAGATTGCCTGCCAAATCCCAGATTATCTGACCATTGGAAAGCGCATAGTTTCTTCGGTGTGTAAAATCTGTATATCCAGTAAGATAGGCCGCATTAACATCATCTAAAGATGAAACTTGTGCCGCCGAACTATCGCTATTGCCCCTACCCATGTATCCGCTTCCGACCGAACCCCCACTCCAATTGGAAGAAACATTTTGAGCATTCCAAGCAACAGTTTGCCATTCGTTATTAGTAATTAAGTGAGCTCCGATAGATTGACAATATTCTATGGCATCATTGTCGACTCCATTAACACTATAATATATATTTGCAATTGGATATCCGGCTGGAGCAGAGGTCACATATCTACTATTCGCAGAAGTACAAGCAGTTCCACCGGTTCCGTGAGCATTATAGATTTGATACGTGGATTCAGTTGGAGTTGTGAGTAAATTCCCACTTGAGTCCGCACACTTGGCTTCATATTTCATAACCCAAAAGTCAGATGTTCCGAAGGTGGAGTTTCCTGGGACTTTAATCCAGTTGTTTGGAAATACAGTCTGTCCTAGTGACATATTATTACCCATTTCAAATGAAGAAGGAGCTGTACCTCCGTCAGTATTGCCTTGAGCAATATATTTTTGTGATTCCAAAGCGATTGCAGTTAATTTCCAACTCCCTCCGGCTATGTATGTGTAGTAAGAATTTGTAGTTGTGGTATTTTGTGGATCTATTGGAAGTTGCGAAATTGGAGAATTACTTGATATGCGCTGGAAATTCACAGGAATCCAACCTGTGCCATCTGTTTTTCTGAGGTTTTGAGTTGTGACGCAATTGTATGTATAAGAAGATGTTGCGAGTATTGGAAGACCTAAATTGGCGCAAGTTGGAGATGAATCTGGAATAGATACGTAAATTATTGTGGAAGTTCCCATAAACCCGGAGGTGACATCTGCAGAGAATAAATTGAGTGCAGTGTTGATTGTAGCGAGGTCTGAAAGACGGTTAGAATCGCGAGCTTGTTTCAAGAGTTCTGCAGGATTAAGGGTGACGATTACGACAACCGAAAGAATTGCAACAAGTGCCAAGACTACTAGGAGTTCGATTAATGTGAATGAGCTACGGTTCTTATTCGTATTATTTGTATAATTCGTAGACATTCGTATATTTGTATAATATCGACTATTTCCTGATTTTCTTCTGCTTTAATAATTCCAAAAGCATTTCGTTCTGATTCTCTAGATGCATTAAAATGGTTTCTATTTCGGTTTCTGTTCTAACATTCAAATCAAAATCTGCTTCCGCTCGAGCTTCGGCATGTCTATTCATTAAATTCTGACCAACCATAATGAGTGGCAAAAGTGAGAGTTGAATAATATTAGAAATAATTATCCACAACTCAAACGCCGGAAATGGATCGAATCTGAACTCAACAGGTCCAATAGTGTTCCAGGTTATCCAAAAAAATGTCCAAGCAAAAATTATCAAAAAAAATCCCATCGTTCCAACTTTTCTGGTGACTGTCAAAGCAAATTTTTCTAAAACCGAAAGCCTCTCGCGATGAATTTTATTAACATCAACAACAGGAGAACCTTTTTTCTTCATATCACCCAACGGTATCGGTGCGTGTTTCATATTTTCTTTAGTTATAAGTAATTAGTTATCAGTTATAAGTTGTTCTCACCCAAATCTGGTCCTCAAAAGCGAATCCATCCCCATGAATCTCCCGGCTCGAAGCGCCGCAAGAACGACCAAGACACCTATATAAATTATGTGCTCATCCACAACTAACCCGTGAGTGCTCTGTGCCGGAAACGGCAAGACAAAATAGTATAAAAGCATTAAGGCTACTCCTAAATAAGACGACAGCCGCACAAAAGCACCGATAATCAAAGAAATTCCCAAGAGTATTAATGCCCATTTATTTACCTGACTTATTATCGGCAGAATCTCCGGTCGCAATAACCAAAAATACAAATCTTGAAAATTCTTAGCACCCTTAATGTATCCCTCCGCAGACCATTTTTCGGCCATCAGCTGAACGTAGCCAGCATAAAAAAACAACCAACCCATAGCTAATCTCAAAAACAACAAAGCTCCTTTTTGAAATCCTGTCATTTTTAAATAATACCACAAACGGAATGTGGAATATAGAATATTGAATTAAGTATACACTCAAAAGCCTTCCCAATTTTAAAGGGGTATAGCGGAATTATTTTCAGCTTGTTTCCAGTACCACTTTTATTTAAAAGTGGTACTGGATGAAAATAATGAGCTATAGGTGCCTCGTCTGCTAGAAGACGAGGACTCCGACCCC
>CAZTBQ010000005.1:0-21964 GCA_964612445.1 uncultured Candidatus Saccharibacteria bacterium
TCGAAGGCCCAAGGGGAGAAGAGATGGATGCTGATTATGTGTCTTCTATTCCTCGTGGAGCATGGCTGAATAGTATAAAAATTGAGGATGGAGTTGCTTCCGCGGATTTCTCCAAGGAACTTTCGGCGACCGCTGGATCGTGTAATGTTTTGGCAATTAGAACCCAGATTGAAAAAACTCTTTTGCAGTTTTCCACAATAAAAAGCGTCAAAATTTCTGTTGAAGGAAGGACGGAGGGGATTTTGGAGCCGTGAGGACGTGTATCATGCAACATATAGCGTGTAGATTAGTAAAAACAAAAAATATACTCATATCATATATGATATGAGGGAAAACTGTGAAAGGATGTGGATAAAGAAAAAGAATTAAGAGAGCTAATGGAAGAGATGATGGTGGACGGGAAGCTTCCGCTTGATTCTAATTTGGTTTTTGGAGAGGGATCATTAAGTCCAAAAATTATGTTTGTGGGCGAAGCTCCTGGAGAGATGGAAGATAAATTGGTTAGACCGTTTGTGGGCAGATCGGGGAAATTATTAGATAAATTAATCGAATCATTGGGATGGAAGAGGGAAGAGGTTTACATAACTAATATAGTAAAACGACGTCCGCCGGCAAATAGAGATCCATTACCGGAAGAAATTTCATTATACAAACCGTATTTAACCAAGCAGATAAAAATTATTAATCCACCGCTTGTGGCGACTCTTGGAAGATTTTCAATGAATTATTTTTTACCGGACGCTAAAATTGGCAGAGATCAAGGGAAGCTTTTCAAGGTTGATGGGTTATGTATTTATCCACTTTTTCATCCGGCAGCGGCACTCAGATCCCCGGAAGTTATGGGCGGAGCTTTGAAGAAAAGTTTTTCGAAGATTCCGGCAGTGATTAAGAAAATTGAAAAGACAAATAGGGAAACTATCCCGCCAAGGAGGCGGGACTCCGAAATTTAAACCGCGGATTTTCCCGCGGTTAATTTTGATAGAAAAATCGAGCACATAGAATGTACTCGACGAGGAATCAGCCAAAGGTGGCTGATTAGAAGCGTTTATTCTCTTGAATCTGGAAGGGAGCTTTGATGAGGCGAACTTTTCCTTTGCAACATCCACAGCGGCCGACAACATAAACGTAGTAAACATGCATGGTTCGCCGTTCTTGGCGACAGATGCAACGAACTTCGAAATCGTAGTCGGGCAGGGTTGGTCCGACGATTTTTTTGATTTTGCCGATGGTGAACCCAACACGACAACGGCCGCAGAAGAAATCGGTGATAATTTCTTTTCCAGCCTGTATCCAAGCGGGGATTATTTCAGTCTTTTTTTGTTCGCACTTCTTGGCTTCGGCTGGCTTTCCGTAGTCTGATCCGCAAGTTTCGCAACAATAGCGAGTGAAAGATTTTTCAAAAGGCATTCGTTCCTCCTTTATTTGCTGGCTGAATAATATATATTTTTGGATTTTGTGTCAATTTGGCTCCCATTCCGAATTTTAAGGGGTCGGAGTCCTCGCCCTCTAGCTGGGCGAGGCACCTATAGCTCGCTACTTTTATCCCGCCTTCGGCGGGAAACAAGCTAAAAGTAGTTCCGCTATGCCCCTTTAAAATTGGAAGGCTCGCGGGTGGGAAGACTCATATTCCAAGTTCAGCATTCTACATTCCACCTTCTGTTTATGGTATTATTCATATATTAAGTGAAGAAATACAAATCTTAAAAATGGATTTTGCTCCGGCATATATTTTAAAAAGAGGACTATTTAGGATAAAAGAATTTTTGCACCACTATTATATAGATGGAACTCGTTTCCTTTTCTATAAATTTACCAACTTTTTGGAGAATATCGATCAATCTGTTGCTTTTAAAATAACCTGGAAGAATTTTTTTGTTCCATTGTACAGAGATTATACGATTGTCGGCAGAATCATGGGAATAATTTTTCGCTCCATTCGCATAGTGGTGGGGGCGGCGGTGTATTTGTTTTTGGGAACGATTTTTCTTTTGGTTGTGTTAATTTGGCTTTTAATCCCGATAATTTTGGTCGCGCTATCTTTTGGGGCCGGTAGAAAATAAAGAGATGGAAGAAAAACAAGCAATTAAAATTTATTTGGATGAGCCTCGGCTAAGAATGACCTACGGCGGAAGATTTTTGGTTCGTCTATTTGCGGTTCTCGGAAATGTTGTTTTCGTTTTTGGAATGATTGCGCTTTTGATTTCTGAAGACGCAAGCTTGAGATATCTCGGGGTTTTGTTTTTGTTGGCGATAATAGATCGAATGAGGAGTAGGGCAGAAGGCGATGAGCACCTGATGGACGCGGTTAAGAAGGATAAAATTAATTCTGCGGATTATATTAATGGAAAAACTTTTAGATTAATTGAAAAAGCGTTTGAGAGAAGCTTGATTAAGCAAACATCTTTGCATTTGGAGTTGGTGGAGTCTTTAATCGGCGAAGATGTTGTTTCTGATGGGCTCAAGAGATTAGACGTCGATCCCAAGGAATTTTCGCAGAAGCTTTCGGAAATGCTTAAGGGCTCGAACCTCCCAGCAACGCGAACCGAAAAATACAGAATGCTCGAAACTTTATTGATAGATTCTCTCCGAACCGCATTTTCGTCGGGACACAAGGCAATATTGGTCTGTGATATTTTTTCTTCTTTGGCACTGGCCTCAGACGGTGAAGCTACTAGGCTTTTCAGAACTTTTTCGCTTACAGCTAAAGATCTTGAGCAAGCGATGGTTTTTTCTCGCGCTTCGGTTAAGGCAAGGGCTTTTTCTTTGTCGGCGATGATTCCGGAAGGACAACAAAGAATTAGGCATCGAGTAATGAATCGGGCGTGGACTTCGAGACCAACTCCATTTTTGGATAGTTTTGGGATTGATTATACAGATATGGCACGAAGCGGAGATGTTGGATTGTTAATCGGTCACGAAAAGGAATATTCGCGACTCGTGGAGGTTCTTTCTAGGCCAGTGAACCCTAATGCTCTATTGATCGGGGAAGCGGGGATTGGGAAAGAAACGATAATCGCACACCTGGCCTTCTCTATTATTAAAGATAAAGTTCCGTCAGCTCTTTTTGACAGGAGGCTTATCGGGTTGGATATATCCAGACTTACCGCCGGAGCAGAGCCGCAAGAAATACAAACACGAGTTCAAAAAATAGCGGATGAGGTAAATTCCGCAGAAAATATAATTTTATATTTGCCGGACATACATAACCTGCTTAAAACTTCCGGAGAAGCGTTCCTGTCCGCCGCCGATGCTTTTTTGCCGATAATTCAAAACAGTAGATTTCCAGTGGTGGGGTCAACATTCCCACGAGAGATGAAGCGCGACGTAGAAAACCATAGCGGATTTGTTGGTATTTTTGAAAAAATTAATGTTGAGGAAATTAGCGAAGAAGACGCGGTGAGAGTTTTGACGCTTTCCAGTATTTTGCTTGAGAAAAAGATGAGAATCGAAGTTGGCTTTAGCGCGGTTAAGATGGCGGTTAAATTGGCTAAGAAATATATAAGAGGAGGAAAGTTTTTGCCAAATAGCGCGGATGAACTTCTAAAAATGGCGGCGGCGAGGGCTAAAGATGGTGGGAAAAAACGAGTGACGGCAGATGAGGTTATGTCGATTGTCGAAGATCGCGTCAACGTTCCGGTTAAGGAGGCAGATGAGGACGAAACCAATAAACTCCTTAATTTTGAAAAAATAGTTCATGAAAAGTTTATCGACCAAGAAGAGGCGGTTAAAGCCGTTGGCAATTCTCTTCGAGAATACCGAAGCGGACTTGCGCGGAAAGGGGGTCCAATCGCAAGCTTCCTTTTTGTTGGTCCAACCGGTGTTGGTAAAACAGAACTAGCAAAGCTCATAGCCAAGATACAGTTTGGTTCTAAGGAGGCGATGGTTAGGTTTGATATGACTGAGTATCAAGACAAGCAAAGTTTCCAACGATTTATTGGTTCAGCAGATGGGGAGGTGAGGGGCGCGCTTACCGATCAGATTTTAGAAAAGCCATACAGTATAATTTTATTGGATGAATTTGAAAAAGCTTATCCGGATATTCTCAACCTGTTCTTGCAGGTTTTAGATGACGGAAGGCTTACCGACGGCATGGGGAGAGTGGTTGATTTTCAGCACACAATTATTGTTGCGACCTCAAATGCGCATTCCGACATAATTAATGAGGCGTTGAATTCCGGACAATCAATTTCCGAAGTTGCGGAATATCTTAAGAAAAAATTAACCGACGTGTTTAAGCCGGAACTTATGAACCGATTTTCGAAGGTGGTTATTTTCCATGATTTGGCGATGAAGGAGTTGGAGATGATTGCCAAGCTTCAGCTTGCGGAGTTGGCCGATTCATTAGCGGAGCAGGGCATAAGCATTTCTTTTGGGGAGGAGGTTGCTTCGTATATTGTGAAGGCTGGCTATGATAAAGCTTTCGGGGCGAGGCCTATTAGAAGGACAATCGAAGAGAAATTCAGAGCAGAATTGGCGGAAAAGATTCTGCGCAAAGAAATTTATCAAGGCAGTAACGTTCGCGCCGAAATAGAGGCCGAGAAATTAGTACTTAAAGTCCAGTGATTAAAGATGTTTCTAATGAAGAGATAGCTGAACTCCTATACCAAATCGGAGAGTTTTTGGCGATGCAAGAGGAGCCTTTTAAGCCAAGGGCATACGAAAAAGCCGGAGATTCTATTTCCGAGCTTCCGGAGGCAGTTGTAAAAATTTATAAAAGTTCGGGGATCAAGGGAATAGAAGATATCCCCGCGATCGGAAAATCTATTGCTCAGACAGTCGAAGAATTTATTTTGACTGGGAAATCTTCTCATTATGCGGAACTTCAAAAAGCTGTTCCGGTTAATTTAAAGGAACTAAGTTCTATTGAGGGCCTGGGACCGAAATCAATTAAAAAGCTTTATGTTCTATTGAAAGTAAAAGACCTAAAGACGTTGGAGAGGGCGGCGCTTGCGCATAAAATTGCGAAGCTTTCTGGATTTGGGGAGAAAGCGGAGCAAAATATTTTGAAAGGAATAGAATTTTTAAAAAAATCCAGCGGGAGATTTACTTTGGGCGAGGCATACCCCATCGCGAGCGGAATTAAAGAAAAACTTTTAAAAGTCGCTGGAGTTTCGGATGTGGTGGTCGCCGGTTCTATTAGAAGAGGGAAGGAGACTGTCGGGGATTTAGACATTTTGGCAATCGCTAAAGATTCGGGGAGAATCATGAAAGAATTTGTTTCTATGAAAGAAGTTTCCAAAATTATTGCCAACGGAGAAACTAAGTCATCGATAAAGTTGAAGAGTGGACTGGATGTGGATTTGCGAGTTGTGCCTGTAAGTTCTTATGGATCTGCCTTGAACTATTTTACTGGCTCTAAGGCGCACAATATCAATCTTAGGAAAATTGCGATAAAAAAAGGCTATAAGCTAAATGAGTATGGATTGTATCGTGGAACCAAACAAATTGCCGGTAAAAATGAAGAAGAGATTTATTCTGCGCTCGGGCTCCAATATATTGAGCCGGAAATGCGCGAGAATGCTGGGGAGATTGAGTTAGCGGCTAAGGGTAGACTGCCTAAACTTATCGGCTATAAAGATTTGCAGGGGGATTTGCAGGTGCAAACCGATTGGACTGATGGCGCTCATTCGATTGAGCAGATGGCGAAGGCGGCTATCGCCCGCGGGTTGAAATATTTTGTTGTGACCGACCACACCAAACGCTTAGCAATGACCGGAGGTTTGGATGATAAAAAGATCTTAAAGCAGATGGCGGAAATTGATAAGCTGAATAAAAAGTTTGCCGGGAAGATTAAGATTTTAAAGGGAAGCGAGTGTGATATTCTAAAAGATGGCAGTATGGATTTGTCGGATAAAACACTTTCGCTTTTGGACGTCGTTGGAGGATCAGTACATTCGAATTTTAATTTACCAGAGAAAGAACAGACGATGAGAATCTGTCGGGCGATGGAAAATAAAAACGTGGATATAATTTTCCATCCAACCGGGAGAGTGATTAAAAGACGGGAGGCATATGAGGTTGATGTCGATGCGCTTATTCGGAAGGCTAAAGAAACCGGGACAATTTTGGAAATTGATGCGTATCCCGACAGGCTGGATTTGAAGGACGACTATATTAGCAAGTGCGTAGAAGCCGGCGTGAAACTTTCGATTGATTCCGATGCGCATTCCGCCGAACACTTTGATTTTTTGAAGTTCGGGATTATCCAGGCGCGCCGCGGTTGGGCCGAGAAAAAAGATATCATTAATGCATGGCCGGTCGAGAAGATGCTAGGGATGTTGAAAAGAAGCTAAAACAAAAAATCCCCGATAGTCCGAGAATTTTTTGTTTATTAGTTATCAGTTGATTTACCTCGCGAATTCTACAGCGCGGGTTTCGCGAATAACATTAACTTTAATTTCGCCTGGGAATTTAAGTTCGGATTGAATTCGGTTGGCGATTGAGCGAGCCATTTCTAAGGCTCCAAAGTCATCAACTTTTTCTGGGGTAACGAATACTCGGAGTTCGCGGCCGGCAGAAATTGCATAGGCCTGTTTAACTCCTGGGAATTCGGAAGCAATTTTTTCCAAGTCGCCAAGGCGCTTGATGTAGTTTTCCATTGTTCCGCGTCTGGCTCCTGGTCTTGCGGCAGAGAGGACATCAACGGCAGTAACCACAAAGGATTCTGGGGAGGCATATGGATAATCTTCATGATGAGAGCGCATAGCATTGATTACGTCTTCGCTGACACCATATTTGCGCAGTATTTTAATACCCAACTCAACATGAGTTCCTTCTACTTCGTGGTCGATCGCTTTTCCAATGTCGTGCACTAATGCTCCTTTCTTCGCGAGCGCAACGTTAAGCCCGAGTTCACCAGCAATCATTCCGGCGAGATAAGTCATTTCGATTGAGTGAGTTAAGACATTTTGACCAAAGCTGGTTCTGAAGTGTAGGCGGCCAAGTAATTGGAGAATCTCTTTTGGTAAATCATAAACCCCAACTTCCATTGCGGCGGCTTCGCCGATTTCCAACATTCTTTTGGTCAGCTCTTCTTTGGCTTCTTCAACTTTCTCTTCTACTTTAGCAGGCTGAATTCTTCCATCTTTAATTAATTTTTCTAGGGCGAGGCTCGCAACTTCGCGTCTGAATGGATCAAAAGAAGAGATGACTATTGTGTCCGGAGTTTCATCCATAATAAATTCTACTCCAGTTGCTCTTTCGAGCGCGCGAATATTTCGTCCTTCGCGGCCGATAATCTTTCCTTTGATCTCTTCATCGGCGAGATGAAACACGCTGGTTGTCAGTTCCGAAACGTGAGACCGTGCGTAACGCTGCAAGGCAATCGTAATTACTTCTTTGGATTTTTTCTCGATTTCGTCTTTAAGATCCCTCTCAAGTTTTTGAGATGTCTTAGCGAGATCGTCTCGGCTTTTTTCTTTTATTTCAGTGAATAAGGCCTCGCGAGCATCTTCTCTGCTAAGTCCTCCAATTCTTTCCAATTCTTTATTGGTTCTTTCTCTGACTTCTTCGAGCTCTTTAACTTTGGCGTCGATGTTTTCTCTTTCTTTTCTTAGCGCATTAGATTCGTATTCCAAAGTGTTCAACTTCTTTTCGAGAGCCTCTTCTCTTTCGTGGATCTTTGTTTCTAGGGCAAGGATTTCACGCTTCCTCTCTTTCTCCTCTTTCTGCGATTCTTCTAAAATTTGAGAAGCTTTTTCTTTTGCGCCAAAAAGAATTTCTTTGGCTTTATTCTCCGCTTCAGAGGTTTTTTGTTGTAGTTGTTGGTCTAAACTCCCAAGCTGTTTAGCTACTAACTTCTTTCTTAATACGTATCCTGTCGTCAAACCTAAAACCAGCGCCCCGAGGGCAGCTAAAATTGTATACATTGTATTTGTTTGTGGTTAGAATCTTCATGAAAATCCTCGTTCGAGGGCTCCTCGATGAAGGGTTAAGACTTTTTTAATGGACTTATATAGTATACGGAGTATTGGGGTTTCAGGCAAGGCGCTCCGAATAGTCCTTTTGGCCTACATTCAAAACCCCTGCGGGTTTTGAACTGGCACTCAGCCTGCCGACTCCGCCAATAGGCGGAGACCATGCTCGGCAGGCATCGTAGCCCGGCCAATAAGAACTATTCTTCACGGAGATTAAATACCCCTATCACTCCTTAGAAATCACAAAGGGTTCGCTGGATCCCGGGTCGAGCCCGGGATGACAACGGTGCGCTTTGCATTCTAAGTTCTATGTTCTGAGTTCTAGATTCTAAAAAGTTATTAGTCATAAGTTATCAGTTGCTTGTTATTAGCTGCACGTTACAAGTTATAAGTTACAAGTTATAATTTGAGATATGCGACGAACTGTTGTTTTGATTATTTTGGATGGGTGGGGAATTGGAAAGGAGGATGAATCCAATCCAATTCACGTTGTTCAGCCAAAGAGTTTTAAATTTTTAGAAGAGAATTATCCAATAACCAGCCTTCAGGCTTCGGGTATTTCGGTTGGTCTTCCGTGGGGGGAGGTTGGTAATAGCGAAGTTGGTCATTTAACTTTGGGTGCCGGAAAAGTTATTTACCAGTATTATCCGCGCATAACCATGTCCATCCAAGACGGAACGTTTTTTGAAAATCCCGCGCTCATGACTTGCGTGGAGCATGTTAAAAAAAATAATTCAACACTTAATCTCGCGGGCTTGCTTTCGAAAGGAAATGTTCACGCTTCAATCGAACATGTTAAAGCGTTGCTCAAGTTTGCCGAGAAGCAGGGAATCGAGAAAGTTAAACTTCATCTATTCGCGGATGGCAAAGATATGCCGCCAAAAACACTTGAAGGGCTAATTAAAGAATTGCCACAAGAAAAAATTGCCACGGTTATCGGGCGTTATTACGCGATGGACCGAGAGGGGAACTGGAGATTAACTAAAGAGGCCTATGAATGCATGATCGGATCCGGTGGAATATTGGTCAGAGGCAATTTAGACGAATTAATTAAAAGCAATTACGCCAAAGGACTAAACGAAGAATTTCTCGTGCCTCTAAAAGTGCAGTCAGACTGTGGCATAAAAGACGGCGATGCTCTTTTCTTTTTTAATTATCGCGAAGATAGTATTAGGCAAATCGCGATGTCGTTTATAGACAAGGAGTTCGACAATTTTCCGCGCAAGGAAATGCCGAATTTGCACGTTGCAACAATGTCGCATTATATGGACAAGTTTAATGTCCCGGTGGCGTTTCCTCCGGAGGATGTAAAAAGTCCATTGGGGAAAATAATTTCCGACGCTGGGTTAACGCAGCTGCGTTTAGCTGAGAGCTATAAATATGCGCACATTACATATTTCTTTAATGGGTACATCGAAACTCCATTTACCGGCGAATATCGAGTTTTGGTTCCGTCCGAACCGATTCCACATCCGGATGAGCATCCTCAGATGATGGCTGCGGCAATTACCGATAGATTGGTTCAAGCGATGGAGAATCGGGCGTTTGATTTTATTTTAGTAAATTATGCGAACGGAGATACAATCGCGCATTCCGGAAACTATCACGCAGCGCTTGAAGCCGTAAAGACAATCGATACGGAAATCGGCAGAGTCATTCAGGTGGCGCTTAATACTGATGCAATAGTTATGATTACTTCGGATCATGGAAATATGGAAGAATTAATAAGCCCTGCGACCGGAAGAATGGAGACTCAACATGATCCATCACCAGTGCCATTTTATTTGATGTCGAAAGAATTTCGTGGCAGAAAATTTGTTAATTGGAAATCAGTGGCGGATGAACCGATTGGAATTATTTCCGATGTCGCGCCGACAATTTTGAAAATTATGGGAATTGAGCAGCCGAAAGATATGAGCGGCAGAGATTTATTGAGAGACTTGCTCTAATCGAGAAGGGTCTTTTGTGATATAATAGTAAAGATGATCAAATATGCAGTTAGGGGAATAGTTTCCATATTGGTAAACGCATTAGCCTTTTTTGCGATAGGTTCTTATGTTGACGGGGTATATGTGGCTACGGATATTAAAGACCTTTTGCTGTTGTCGGCTATTTTTACCGTGCTTTATTTTATCCTTCGTCCAATAGTAAAGATGTTTTTGGGTCCGCTCATTGTCCTGACTTTGGGGTTGGGGCTTTTGGTGGTAAATGCGATAATGCTTGTTTTGGTTGACTTTTTGTCGCCAGCGCTTAAGATTGATGGGGTTGAGTCGCTCCTAATTGCCACAGTAGCAATTAGCGTCCTAAACTTCTTATTACACATATCAGAAAAAAATGATTGAAATAGCATTAATTATAGTATCGGTGTTAATAATCGTGTTGGTTCTACTTCAGCAGCGATCGGGCGGAATGTCGGGTCTTTTTGGAGGGGGTGATTCTGGAGGCTTTTACCAGGCCCGCCGCGGCATGGAAAAATTCTTTTTTGTCGCCACCATCGTTTTAACAGTTGTGTTCGTTGGACTTTCCGTATATAAGCTTTTTTTGCAATAAAATAGCAATTAATGAGTTGGTTTAAAAAAATATTTTTCGCTTTTTCTGCCAAGGAAAAGTTGGCATTCTTGCTAACTTTAGGCGCGTTAACCGTCAGCGGCTTATTACTTTTGGGAATTTTTGTAAGAAACAATACTAGGCCAGCGCCTGCATCTGGAGGAGAATACTCTGAGGCAATTGTTGGTCAGCCAGCATTTATCAACCCGCTTTTGGCGGACACGTTTGTAGACAAAACTATTTCTCGGTTAACATTCTCGTCAGTTTCTGATTTGGCGGAAAAAATTGAGAGCGACAAAAGCGGAAAGGTTTGGAAGGTTCGCTTAAGAGAGGGTCTTAGGTGGTCGGATGGCGAAAAATTAACCAGCGACGATGTGCTTTTTACATTGCAGAAAATCCAAGATCCGCAGACTTCATCTCCGTTCTTTGGTAGTTGGCAGGGAGTTGGCGCAAACAGAGTAAGCGAATTGGAGGTGCAATTTAATTTATCTTCTCCTTATGGATTTTTTGCTGACAATCTTTCAAATTTATATCCTATTCCAAAGCATATCTTTGCGGATACTCCGGCATCTAACTGGCGATTGGCAGATTATAACTTGGAGCCGATTGGTTCCGGGGCTTATACCTTTAGTAGTCTTTCTAAGCGCGAAGATGGATTTATTTCAAAATATGTAGTTACTCCAAACAAATTCTATGCGAGAAACCAAGCGTTTATAGGTAGTGTGGTGTTTAACTTTTTTACAAAAGCAGAAGATGCGATCGGAAGCTTTAATGCCGGATTCTCAGATGGTTTGCCGCAGATAGCCCCGGAAGATATCTCTAAGATAAAGAGAACGTATGATCTTCACTCTTTTTCAATTTCCAATTACTACGCGATATTTTTAAACGAAAGCCAAAACTCAATTTTAGAAGATAGCGCAGTAAGGGCTGCTTTGTCTTTGGCGGTTAACCGAGACGGAATTATTAGCGATGCATTGTTTGGCTACGGAAAGAAACAGGCCGGTCCATTGCCGGAATCCGGTGAATCATCTAGTTTTCAGAACTACGATAAGAATAAAGCAATCGAAACTTTGGAAAACTCCGGGTGGAAGGTTGGCGAAGACGGGATTCGCGAGAAAAAGTCTAAAAATGAGATCATTAAACTTCAAGTAGAGCTTTTATCTCCGGCTAAGGATTTTCTGCGAAAGACCGCGGAAATAGTTGCAAACGACTGGAGGGCGATTGGGGTTGATGTTAAATTGCAGTCTGCAAATGCGGAAGACCTCTTGTCTGGTCCGGTTAAAAATAGAAGCTATCAAGCTTTGCTTTTTGGAAACCTTGTTAATTCTTCTGGAGATTTATTCTCTTTCTGGCATTCTTCGGAAAGGTTTTATCCTGGACTAAATCTTTCGATTTATAATAATAAAAACGTTGATAGATTAATTGAAGACGTGCGCGAGAGCTTAACTGCCGAAAACAAAAATGCAGCGCAGAATGAATTATTGCGATTAATTGATAGGGATGTTCCGGCAATATTTTTATACAGTCAGCCATACTTATTCTTGACCAGCAAAGACATTCAGGGAATCACCCCGGTTTCTTTGGAAGATTTTTCGGATAGGGCAAAGGAGCTACGAAACTGGTACGTGAAGGTTGCGAGAACGTTTAAGTAAAGTTGCTATTTTGGGGAAAGCTGTTATAATATCTATAACGTTTAACTCTCCATTTTGTAAGTATTTAGCAGCGTCCCGTCTTGGCGGGGATTGGATGAAACACCCAAGTTCAAGCAATTTGTAAATTTAAACGGACGAATGTGAAGCTGGTAGCTTCATCCCTTACACTAATGCCGCGGTGGCGAAACTGGCAGACGCACTGGCTTCAGGTGTCAGCGGCCGCAAGGCCATGAGAGTTCAAATCTCTCCCGCGGCACAAAGACGGCATTAGTGTGGGGGCAAATATTTAAAGGGTTCGAATCCCTTTTCGTCCACAGATGGAGAAATCGGTTTGCGGTCACAAGCCTATTTCCATCCAAAAATATCGAAACGAAGAGGGGGTTCGAACCTTGAAAGGGGTCGGGAAAACGATAGTTTTCCCGTGTCGGAATCTATCAAAACCGAGAGGTGTTGATAGAGCTAAGCGACGTGAGATTCCCTTTTCGTCCACAGATGGTAGATTCTTTATCGAATAATATTTTGATAAGCGTCGCCAGCTAAATGGAATTTGTCGAAAATTCCACAAGTAGCTTTGGATTTTGTTTTAGTCAAAACTCTTATTAACCAATTATTGGTCCAAGGCAAAAAGTAAAATGATGCAAGAAACATCAAAATCCCGAAGCTCTACGCCTCATAGGAGGACAGCAAGAGCGGGATCGTCCGGTTTCGCAAAAAAAGAAAGACCGGCACATCACGGAGGCGTAAGACGAGCTCCAGCAAAACAAACGTCTAAACACAACGAGAGATTCCTTCCTTCCGAGGGGACTCAACTCAAATTCATCCCATTGGGAGGATTGGAGGAAATTGGAAGAAATTGTTCCTATTTTGAATACGGGAACGAAATTGTAATAGTCGATGTTGGTATTCAGTTTCCAGAAGAAGCAACTCCAGGAGTAGATTTTATTATTCCAAACGTATCTTCTCTGGAGAATCGCAAGAAAGATATTCGTGCGATTATTTTGACCCATGGTCACTTTGATCACATTGCGGCAATCCATTATCTAATCGAGAAGCTTGGCAATCCGCCGATTTTAACTTCTGCTTTTACAAAAGCAATTGTTGAAAAGAGACACGAGGAATTTCCAAATGCTCCGAAATTAAATTTCATTACCGTTAAAAATGGAAGCAAAATTCCGATATCAGAACACTTAACCGCCGATTTCTTTTCGGTGGGGCATACCATTCCTGAGGCTTTGGGATTTATTTTAAATACCCCAGCAGGGAAGATGGTAAACTTTGGAGATTTTCGTTTGGATATCGACTCTAACGGTAAGCCGACAAATTTGGATATTTTTTACCGGTTGGCTGAAGAAAAAATACACAGTATTTTTATCGACAGCACAAACTCCGACTCTCCGGGCTTTTCTGCTTCGGAAAGAGTAGTAGAAGAAAATCTCAACAACATTCTGAAGAATGCGCGGGGTAGAGTAATTATCGCCACGTTCTCTTCTTTGGTTGACCGATTGCTGGCGATTATCAAAACCGCCTATTTGATAGGCAGAAAAGTTGCAGTTAACGGGCGTTCAATGAAGAACAACCTCGAGATTGCAAAGCAGCTGGGTTACTTTAAAGAAGTTAAAGATCAGATTGTTCCGCTGGAAGACTTAAATAAGTTTCCGGACGAGAAAGTTATTATTTTAACGACTGGAGCTCAGGGAGAATCAAATGCGGGACTTATGAAAATAGTTTCCGGCGAACATAAGACTGTTCGACTTAAAGAGCACGATACAATAGTATTCTCGTCTTCGGTTGTTCCTGGAAACGAACGAAGCGTTCAGTTTTTGCAGGATAATATTGCTAGGCAGGTTGATGAAGTCTATAACTCCAAATTTTTGGATATCCATGCTAGCGGACACGCTCACCGAGAAGACATTAAACTTATCTTGGAAATCATCAAGCCTAAATTCGTAATTCCGATTCATGGTTATTATTTTAAGCGAAAGTCTTTGATTAAGATTTCGCGAGAAGCCGGAATGTCCGCCGATCAAGTTATTATGATGGATAATGGAGAGGTTGCGGAGATTACCGAAAAAGATTTTAGGGTTACCCAAGAGAAGGTCCCATCCTCGTATGTTATGGTGGATGGCCTTGGAGTTGGGGATGTAGAAGAGGTTGTTCTTCGAGATAGATTAAACCTTGCCCAAGAGGGTATGGTGGTTGCAGTTGTGGCAATTGATCGAAGGTCTAACCGCGTTCTCAAAAATCCAGACATTATCTCCAGAGGGTTTATCTATATAAAAGAAAACCAGGAGATGCTGGAGGATATGAGGAGGAAAATTCGCGCGATAATTTCCCGAATGCCAGCGCATCAGGAAATCGATGCGGATTATCTCAAAACCTTAATTCGTGAGCAGATTGGTCAGTTCTTATACACAAAGACCAAGCGGCGTCCTATGGTTCTGCCGGTAATTATTGAGTTGTAAAGTAAAAGAAAAACTCTGCTTAAGGCAGAGTTTTTTAATGCATTGAACTTGTGGGTGTAGTTATATATATTAATCACATATGAAGAAGGAGACGAATTACTTTGATTATGCATCGACCACTCCGGTGTCGGAGGCGGTTTTTAATGCAATGGAGCCTTACTTTAAAGAGAAGTTTGGGAATGCCGGTTCGGTGCACGGCCCTGGGCAGCAGGCAATTGCGGCCATAGACAAATCACGTGAAATTATTGCCAGAGAATTAAATGCGGATTTTCGCGAGGTGGTTTTTACCGGTTCCGCGACCGAAGCGAACAATCTGAGTTTGCAAGGCGCGATTTTGAAATGGCAAAATGATTTTAAAGATAAAATTCCGCGTATAATTATTTCGGCAATCGAACACGATTCTGTTTTTTCGGTTGCGAAAGATTTGGCAATGAATGGAGCTGAGCTAAAAGTTATCGGGGTAGATAAGAATGGGCAAATTAATTTGGATGAGTTCAGAAAGGCATTAACACCGAATACTGTTTTGGCGTCCATTATTTTTGGGAATAATGAGATTGGAGCGATCCAGGATATAGAAAAAATTGGAAAGATAATCCAAGATTTTAAAAAAGAAAACGAGAATAGCGAATTTGGGAAAAATATTTATCCGTTATTTCATAGCGATGCGTCACAAGCACTTCAATATGAGAATTGCGATGTGCAAAAACTTGGAGTAGATTTGTTGACTATCTCTTCTCATAAAATTTATGGCCCAAAAGGAATTGGGGCGCTTTTTATAAAAAGGTTTCAGAAAACAAAAGGATTTTATATCCAGCCGATTAGTTTTGGAGGGGAGCAGGAATTTGGAATGCGTCCTGGAACCGAAAATGTGCCAGCAATTGTTGGATTCGGAGTGGCAGTAGAGGAGGCGTCTAAATTAAGGGAAAAAGAAGCGAGGCGGGTTGCGGAGTTGAAAAATTACTTTTGGAGCGAGCTCAAGGAGCTGAATGACGAGCTTGAGATTAACGGCGACATAAAAAAGACATTGCCTCATATAGTGAATGTTTATTTCCCAAAAAATAAAGCAGAAGAAGTTATTACCGAATTAGATCTGTTGGGGTTCGCGGTTTCTGCGGGGTCAGCATGTAAGGCTAGGGCAGTAGCTCCGTCATATACGGTTGAGGCGCTTGGGTACAGAAGAGAGCGGGCATTAGGGAGCGTAAGATTTAGCTTTGGGAGAGAAACAACTAAAAAGGAGGTGAAAAAGTTACTTGAAATTTTGAAAGAATTGATATAATTAAATTGTAGAAGAATTTAGTTGGGTAAAATAGTCGCGCATAATCCCAGCTCTAATTGTGCGAGGTTGTGGATGCAAATCCCGCTTCGCCGATGAGGGAATGGCCTATTCGGCCAGCGCGGGATTGCTCAATGGTTAAATATTAAATAAAAATAAAATTTTGAGTGTAAGGGGTGGCACAATTAGAGCGGGATGCTCATGATTGTAGTCAATCGCTTCGCTCTTGAACAATCATGGCAAATAAAAAACTAATTAAAATAGTAGGTCTTTTTTTGATAATCTCTGGGCTATTGGTTTCGCAGGCGCGCGCAGGATTTTTTGAGGATCTGTGGAGGGGGCTAATTGCACCATTTTCTAAAGAGGAAGCAGCAACAAGCAGTGAGAGTAAGCTTTTCGCGGACGACGAGAAAAATAAGGATGAGGTTGAAGTTCCTCTTTATAAACCGGTAATCGACTACGAGAGCGCCGTGGTTTCTGCAGTTAAAAAAGCCTCTCCGGCAGTGGTTTCAATAACTATTTCTAAAAACGTTCCGATAATTGAGTCTTGTCCAGGCCAAAGCCCGTTTGGCAATTTGCCACCGGAGTTCCAGCAATTTTTCGGAGGTGGTTTCGACTTTTCCGTTCCTTGCCAGAAGGGCACTGAATTAAAAGAAGTGGGTGGGGGTAGCGGGTTTATTGTTAGCTCGGATGGATTGATTGTCACCAATAAGCATGTGGTGAGCGACAAAGAAGCGTCTTACACTGTTTTTACGATGGATGGCAAGAAATACGATGCTAAGGTTCTAGCAATAGACTCCACTCAGGATTTGGCTGTGCTTAAAATATCGGCAAAGAACTTAACCACGGTTATACTTGGAGATTCTTCGTCGATTGAGCTCGGACAAACTGCAATTGCAATCGGAAATGCTTTGGCAGAATTTAGGAATACAGTTTCGGTCGGGGTTATTTCCGGACTAGCCAGGAACATTACTGCTGGGGATTCAAGATCTGCAGAAACTTTAAATGGAGTTATCCAAACCGATGCCGCAATTAATCCCGGAAATTCTGGTGGGCCACTTTTAAATCTGCGCGGAGAGGTAATTGGAATTAATACTGCAGTTGCTAATAATGCGCAGAATATTGGCTTTGCTATTCCAATCAATCGAGCAAAGAGAGCAATTAATTCGGTTAAGACCAGCGGAGAAATCCAAACAGCGTATTTAGGGGTTAGGAGTATTTCAATTACTGCAGATTTTGCGAAGAAACAAAACTTGCCAGTAGAATACGGAGCTTTGATTAGGGGGAGCGAGGACGGTCCGGCGGTTCAGCCGGATTCTCCCGCAGCAAAAGCTGGAATTCAGGCAGAGGACATTATTTTGGAGGTTAATGGCAAGAGGGTGGAGAAGGATGCCTCTTTGATTTCTATTATTTCAGAATATTCTGTTGGCGATACGGTTAGGTTAAAAATTAATAGATCAGGCAAGGAGGTTTTTATAAGTGTTGTTTTAGGGAAGAGGCCAAGCTGATTAGGTGCTTATCTTTACATTTATATAGGGCTTGGGCATAATACTGCAAGTTATTTAATACGGAGGAGGAGAGATGGCGCGAGACGTGCTCATTTTCCTGGCTGTATTCGCAATGTCAGTTTTTCTGATTGCTATTTCAATTCTCGCGATTTATGGAGTTTCACTTGTGCTTCGAGATTCTGGCCTGGCAAGATTTTTCGAAAGTTTCAAGGCTTTTTTTGTTGCTCGCCGATTGAAGCTTCGACACAAAGGCCTCGCTTCTTATAAGGTGGCGAGAGATGGCGAAAGCGGCACCGTAACTTATACGCACAATAATGGTGGCTGCAATGCCTTTTTATATCGAGGAATTTCGAGAGTTATGGGGATTCCCTACAAGAGGGCATTTCTTGGGCTTGGTACCAGCGTTCTATACTGTCCGAAATGCGAAATTATTGTTTGTCGAATTAACGAGGCGGGTTCGCCGGATCCAGGAGAGGAAGATAAAAGAGGGCCTCTCGGAATTGTAAAATGATTGATTTATTAGCAATCTCTGCGTGAGATTGCTAATTTTTTTTCGGGTGATATAATAGGCATGCAACTTATGACATGTAACTTGTAACTTATTATCAAAAGAGTAAAAAACGTATAGAATTAAATATATTCTTTTGGTTGCAGGTCTACCGTTAAATTAAAAACAAAATTATTTATTATTCGAATGCCGAATTTTCATAAATTTACAATTAAAGCACAGGAAGCTTTGCAGCGCGCGCAAGAAGCCGCAGCCCAAAAGGGGAATGGTGAACTTCGCGCCGTTCACTTACTAGTCTCACTTTTAGAGGACGCTCAAACATTAATTATTCCAACTTTGGAAAAAGCCGGAGTAAGTTTGGATACCTTGATGGATGAGGCGTATGCGGCAATGGACCGATTGCCAAAATCAAACACAGGGGGGAATGTCGGTCAACTATATTTATCTCCGGAATTAATTAAAATTTTGGATCAGGCCGGCAAAGAAGCCGCAGCTCAAAAAGACGAGTTCGTATCTTGTGAGCATTTACTTTTGGGACTTTTGGAGATATCTTCGGAGGCGCAAATTATTTTGGGCAATTTTGGAGTTAAAAAAGAAATAATTGTAAAAATAATTTCACAAATCAGGGGCTCTGCAAGGATTACTGACGAAACCCCGGAAAGTAAATATCAAGTTTTAGAAAAATATTCAATCAATATGACCGAGAGGGCTCGCAACGGCGAGTTGGATCCGGTTATTGGCAGGGAAGAAGAATTGCACCGGCTAATGCAGGTTCTGTCGCGTAGAACAAAAAATAATCCGGTATTAATTGGTGAGCCGGGAGTCGGTAAGACCGCGATAGTGGAGGGCTTGGCGCAACGAATTGTTGCAAATGATGTTCCGGAGACCTTAAAAAACAGGGAAGTTCTTATGTTGGATTTAGGCGCACTAATTGCCGGAACAAAATTTCGAGGAGAGTTTGAAGATAGATTGAAAGCTTTTATGAAAGAGGTCAAAAACTCTGCTGGTAAAATAGTTCTGTTTATTGATGAAATGCATACGATTGTCGGTGCGGGGGCGGCAGAAGGAGCTATCGATGCCTCAAATCTATTGAAGCCGGCGCTTGCAAGAGGAGAACTGCATGCAATCGGGGCAACAACTATTCGAGAGTATCAAAAACACATAGAAAAAGATCCGGCGTTAGAGCGACGCTTTCAGCCAATCGTCGTGGATGAACCATCAATCGAAGATTCGGTGGCGATTTTGCGTGGGCTTAAAGAAAAATATGAAATTCATCACGGATTAAGGATTAGCGACGAAGCTATTGTGGAAGCGGTGAATCTTTCGGCGCGCTATATCAGCGATAGATTTTTGCCGGATAAGGCGGTGGATTTGATTGATGAAGCGGCTGCGGCGAGAAGATTGGAGACGGAAAGTTTGCCGAAAGAAATAGACAGGGTAAGACGCGATACTACCCGTCTTGAAGTTGAAAAACAGGCGTTACTTAAAGAAAAAGGAGAAAAGCCAATCCAGCGAATAAAAGAGATCGAAAAAGAGCTTGCGGCATTGAAAGCGGAAAACGATTCGCTATCTTCCAAGTGGCATGGAGAAAAAATTAAATTTGAAAAACTTCATGATCTAAGAAGGAAAATAGAAAATCTAAAGCGAGAGTCGGAATTAGCAGATAGAGAAGGTAATTTGGAGCGAGTGGCCCAAATTGTTTATGGGGAGATGCCTCAAGCTCAAAAAGAGTTTGAGAATTTTGAAAAGAAATATTTTGTTAAACCAACAGGCAAGAAGGGGAAGTCTGAAGATTGGAAATTCTTGAAAGAAGCCGTAGACAAGGAAGACGTTGCCGCTGTTGTTGCTAATTGGACCGGAATTCCGCTCAATCGAATGTTGGAATCGGAAAGTGAAAAACTCATTAAGATTGAGGAGGTTTTGCACAATCGAATTATTGGGCAAGATGAAGCTGTTTCCGGAATTGCCAGGGCTCTTCGAAGGGCGCGCGCCGGTCTTTCAGATGCTAATAGGCCATTGGGATCGTTTATGTTTTTGGGTCCGACTGGTGTTGGAAAAACGGAGCTTGCCAAAGCTTTGGCTGAATTTATGTTTAATGACGATAAGTCACTTATTCGAGTTGATATGTCAGAGTATATGGAGAGGCACGCTGTCTCCAAATTGATCGGATCTCCTCCAGGATATGTTGGATTCGATGAGGGCGGGCAACTTACCGAAACTATTAGACACCGACCATATAGTGTAATTTTGTTTGATGAAATTGAAAAAGCTCATCCGGAAGTATTCAATATTTTGCTTCAAGTTTTGGATAATGGGAGATTGACCGATAGTAAGGGTAAGCAGGTTAACTTCAAAAATTCGATTATTATCATGACTTCGAATGTGGGAAGTGAATATATCACCGCGATGGCGAAGTTGGGTTTTGAAACTCAATCTGAAAAAGAGCTTGTAAAAGAAGAGGATAATTTCAAAGACAAGATAATGGGCGCATTGCGCGAGGACTTTAGGCCGGAATTTTTGAATCGTATCGATGAAATTGTTATATTTAATCCACTTCGTCCGAAAGACATAGAGATGATTGCGGATATTCAGTTGAAGGAAGTGGAGGAGCGTTTATCGGTAAAAAGTATTAAAATAAATATAGACGCACCAGCCAGAAAGTACTTAGCCAAAGAAGGATTTAGTCCGGAGTTTGGAGCTAGGCCGTTAAAGCGTTTGATTCAGAAATTAGTATTGGATAGTCTTGCGGATAAAATAATCCGCGGAGAACTTAAAGATGGTGGAAAAGTTAAAATCAGCGTTAAAAATAATTCATTGGTCTTTAGCGTTTAAGGCAATAGTTGCCGGGCTGGCTTGGGTTTATTTCCCTTGGTGGCTTTCGCTTTTTGTTATTTTGGGAATATATTTTATTCCCTTGTTTCAGACCGGCCAATTGTTGATGCCCTTTTTGTTAGCCCTAATTTTGGGCTGGGTTTTGCCTGAAAACATATTTTCCGGACTGGCCATAGCTACTCAGATATTCTTAATTTTGGGTATTAAAGATTTTATATTTATTAATCGCAAATGGGCCATGCAAGTTCTATCGGCATTATTTTTGGCTGAGGCGGGGGTAGCTATATATTTTGGGCTGGATAATTGGCTGTTCAGTTCCTTTGTGGATAGTTTTCTTTTCGGGCTGCTCTATTATCTGGTTGGGTCAAAACTCTTAGATGTTTCTTCTGAGAGATCTGGGGTTGGCAATAAATCAGTCGTGGTTATTTTAGGCTTTGTGCTCGCGCAAATTGCCTTTGCCTTAAATTTTTTGCCAATTGCTTCTATGTATAAGTCTTTAATCCTAATTTTGGCATCATTAATATTTTTTGAATGGCAGAATTTTTACTTCTCTGGGAATCTTTCTAAAAATAAGATTATTTCTTATGGAATATTTTTTGTGGGGTTGCTGATTGTTATTTTTTCGGCGGTGTCCTGGGGATTGTAGGCGCGAAGCGATAGGGCGTGATGCCAATATACGAATGCGTGCGAATGATACTAATAATACCAATGAAGGCGTTGGCGCGCAGAGAGGAGACGGGGTTAATTTAGTTATTCAGATGTGATTATTCGCATAATTAGTATTATTTGTACAATTTGTATATTTGTATAATGGTTACGAATTTGACAAGCTTGGAACAAAAAGTTAAATTGGTTTTAGTAGCTTGAAAAAGAGAGGTGACCAATGGAAACTGCTTTCGCCTACATTGTTCCTCTAATTAATTATGATTTCTTTTTGATCTTCGTGGCCGCCATGAGCTTTGTTGTTTATGCTGCGGTCAAGGTAGGGGGTTCAACTCCTCAGTCTCACCAGCAGGCCCCGAAGACCGAAAATAAAACGAAACCGCTTTGGTCTGAAGCGGAATTTCGTCAGGTTTATTCTGACTATCGGCGTTGTCGGGTGGTTTTTCGTCTGGCTGTATATACGCTGAAGGTTATCAGGGAAAATGGTCCGAACGTGACTGAGCGGCGAGAGCAGCTGGTCTCGCGCGGCAGGGCGGCGTATGCCCAGATGAAGAAGTTGGCTCATGAGTATAACGAAATGAGCAAGCTCGTTCTCCGGCACGG
>CAZTBQ010000005.1:21974-22207 GCA_964612445.1 uncultured Candidatus Saccharibacteria bacterium
AAATGCTTGGATAGTTAAGACCCCTCCCGCTCGATAATTTTTGACCTCACCGATAGCAATCGGTGTCGGCAAAGATATTGAGCGGGATTTTTTGTACGAAATTACAACCAATAACTTATAACTAATATTTAATTATTTTATTTTGATCCAGAGTTATTAGTTATGGGTTATCAGTTACTTATTAGCTTTGCGGTATCACCAATTTTTAAATTATTCGTTTTTGAAAATCCAGA
>CAZTBQ010000006.1:0-18706 GCA_964612445.1 uncultured Candidatus Saccharibacteria bacterium
TGCCAATCGGTCATAAATCCGGGATGAGCTTCGGTCTGAACTTTAACGGCTTTCAATTCGCTTTTGCGCCAAAAAATTATACCGTCACGAGTAACTTCATACTCTCCACCCATCTTACGAACCACGTTTAAAAAATTAATTAGATGTCCCTGCTTGGCGTGTTTAACCATAATTCTTCCGTCTGTGCCAATAGCCAAGCAAGCAAAAGATATTGCCTCATTCCTATCCGGTAAAATAGAATGGCTTGCTCCATGAAGCTCGCTCACACCTTCTATCTCAATATCTCTATTTGCACCTAATTCGATTATCGCTCCCATCTTCTGCAGTAATTTAATTAAATCGATTACTTCCGGCTCTAAAGCTGCATTGGTTATTTTAGTAACTCCTTTAGCCATAACCGCCCCCAAAACAGCGTTCTCGGTTGCCCCCACACTTGGTATCTCAAAGTCAATTTTTGCCCCATGAAGACCTTTTGGAGCTCGCGCTCTATAACTTGTAGGCGTCACCTCAATCTCCGCGCCTAGCGCGGTTAACGCACCGACATGAAAGTTAACCGGACGTGGCCCTATTTTATCCCCACCTAAAATTGGAACTTCAGCTTCGCCTGCGCGCGCCAAAAGCGGTCCGAGCGCCAAAATCGGCAATCGATTCCTTCGACTAAGTTCAAGCACTTTGCTATTTTTTATCTCCGGAGTTTGCAAAACCACAACATCTCTATTCCATTGAATTTTTGTACCAATTTTTTCGCAGAGTTCCGCGGTTATCTCGGTATCTCCAATTCGTGGAAAATTCTCGAACACACACGGCTCGGATGTCAAAATAGAAGCGATCATCATTTTCGTTGCCGCGTTTTTGGCGCCAGAAAGCGAAACTTCGCCATTTAGTTTTTTCCCACCGTTAATAATAAATTTCATAGAGTTATTTGCGCAGCACCGAGTACTACTCTGGTAGTGCTTGGTACTCCGCAGCTTTTCGCAGAAAATCCTTTAATTCGGATATCTTAATCCTTTCTTGAGTCGCAGTATCACGATTTCGGACCGTTACTGATTCATCGTTTATTGTGTCGAAGTCCACGGTTATACAATACGGAGTTCCGATTTCATCTTGAGAATAGTATCTCTTTCCAACATTTCCTCTGTCATCCCAGGCAACCATAAAATCTTTCTTAAGTTCCATATAAATTTCTTTCGCCTTAGAAACCAATTCCGGCTTGTTTTTCAAAAGTGGAAACACCGCCGCTTTATACGGAGCTAGCTTAAACGGTAATTTCAAATATACCCGCTTCTTGTCGCCCTCACCTTCTTCGTTATAAGCATTACAAAGCACCGCCAAAAAACTCCTATCCACCCCCCAGGTTGGCTCAATTACGTGCGGAATGAACTTCTCGTTGGTTTCCGTATCCTGATAATTCAAATCTTCACCGGAAGCGCCCATATGATTCTTTAAATCAAAGTCAGTTCGATAAGCTAATCCATAAAGCTCTTTTGTGCCAAACGGGAACTCGTATTCAAAATCGATAGTTCGCTTGGAATAATGAGCCAAATCTCCGGCCGGAACTTCGTATTCATGAACTTTGTCCATATCCAAACCTATTTCTTTCATCCAAGAAATCATCTCATTTTTCCAATGCTCAAAAATTTCCTGCCACTCACTGTCGCTTTTCGGAGTAGAAATAAAGTATTCAATTTCCATCTGTTCAAATTCACGAGTCCTAAAAATAAAATTGCCGGGAGTTATTTCGTTCCTAAAAGCCTTACCAATTTGAGCTATCCCAAACGGCAATTTCTTTCTGGAAGTCATCAAAACATTTTTAAAATCCACAAACATCGCCTGCGCGGTTTCCGGTCTAAAATAGGCAAGATTTGCCTCTTCTTCTGCTGGGCCGATGAAAGTCTTCAGCATCAAGTTAAACTGCTTGGCTTCGCCAAATTCTTTTCCGCCACAACTCGGACACTTTCCTTCCAATTGATCGGCGCGCAAACGGCTGTGACATTTTTTACATTCAACCAGTGGATCCGAAAAAGTATCTACGTGTCCGGAAGCCTTCCAAACTTTTGGATTCATAATTAAAGCCGCATCAATCCCAACCATATCATCTCTCTGCTGTACAAATTTCTTCCACCACAAATCTTTAATATTTTTCTTTAACTCTGCGCCAACCGGACCGTAATCCCAAGAATTAGCCATTCCGCCGTAAATCTCCGAACCAGGGAAAACAAAACCACGCCTCTTGGCTAAAGATACAATCGTTTCCATGCTCACTCTTGAATTTTTCTCATCCGCTACTTTATCCATTTTACTGATTAAATTTATTTTTAGGATTACAGACTATGGCTGAACCCCTCGTGACGTAGACTTTATCATATTATCCCTTGGAAGCCCAGAAGTAACACGATCTCCAGCAGACGAAAGCATTATGCCCGTAAATTGGTCCTTTGCCTCCGCGGTTATAGAGCTCACAAGTTCAATATCACGGCCGACATCCAAATTTGAAGGGGTATATTCTATCTGGAATATCGCTTCCGCAGGGTCATTAATTACTCCCCGTCCGGCGCTCAAATTGCTGACTTTCCAGGTAACCATGCCACTATTTTGATCGATAGTCGGAGAGCTATCGGTATTTGTCTTAACTTTATCCGTGAACTTAACTCCCGGTGAAAGCCTAGCATTAACTACAACATCCGACATATCTACTCCATACGAATACAATCTAAGATGAACTGTGTATTGGGTGGCTTGGTTCGCTCGTGGCGGGTATTCTCCAGCATTTATAAATCCGGCATTTGGATCATAAAAAAGTCCGAAAGAATCGAGCTTTAGAATTCCTGCGATCCTTGTTTCTGCTTGAGCTACCGCAACAGTCTTAACCGCAACAACATTCGGTGGAACTGTTGGCGATTCCATTTGAATATTCAGTTTTAAACTATAATTCCGGTCGCTCATTCTCTTAATGTTAAAGCTGTTCTTGGCAGAAATTGAGAACTCAACATTTCTTTCTTCTCCCGGCGCCAAAACCAACAACTCCGGAGTTGTTTGCTGCGTCCACAAAATTGAATTAGAAATCGAACTGAACGACCCCCTAGTATTCATTCGCGAAAAATCAAACATTTCTCCAACTAGCCCAATATATATTTTTACATTTGCCAAAGCGACATCCGAATTATTTTTGTAATAAATTTTATATCGCAAATTATCCCCGGGTTTAGCAATATAAGAATTAGCATCTGCATCATTAACTGTAACTTTTGCGGTTAATGGTGATGATGAAATGCTCATTGTCCCCGACTGTGTAGCAATCTGAAAATCTTGGCCATCATAGTTAGAAAATGAATCTATTTTAAATTCCTGATTTGATAATTCGGCGCCAACCAAAAATCCATTTACTTTAATCTCTCCCGACGAAAGACCTGCGACTCCCGACAAAATTAATTCATTATTGCTCTGCATATCATCGCGCATAACTTCGGAAACCGTAAATGCCGGAGGATAGCTCAACTTCAAGCGCAAACCTTTAAATTCAGTCGGTAAATTGTTCTGATATTTAAAAACCACATCAAAACTTTCACCGTTCGCAGCACTTTTCGGAAGCGAGACATTCAAAGTTATTGACTCCGGTCCAATTCCCAAATCGGCAGAAGAATTTGCCTCAAACTGTGCGCTTTGCGCGCTGGCTAAAGAATAGGCTACCTTTGCCGAAAGTTTTTTAAAGCTCTGCGGGCCATCAAGCGCAATTAAACTAATTTTTTCTTGGTTCACACTGCCTGGGCCAATATCTCCAATTGAGTAATCGTATCCACGCTGATCCGCACTCCTACCGGCAAAAACTAAACCGTCCGGGAGAAATACCGAAAGCTTCGCATCCTTTAATGCCTGGTCTGAAGTGTTTGTATACGAAATTGTGACATCAAACGGAGAACCAACATAAATTTTTTCCGGCTTATTAAATTCCACAAGAACTCCCGGCGCAGCTGGACGCGTAAAATAGTAAACTCCAAAACCAACACCACTTAAAACCAGCACTGCAAAAAATGCTATTAAAAAATTCTTCATTATGTATATATTCTAACCTCCTCCGTAAAGTGCTGCAAAT
This sequence comes from uncultured Candidatus Saccharibacteria bacterium, assembly GCA_964612445.1. Lineage (GTDB taxonomy): Bacteria > Patescibacteriota > Minisyncoccia > UBA6257 > 2-01-FULL-56-20 > JAHFLJ01. Next base: position 4,091 of record CAZTBQ010000006.1, read on the forward strand.
TGCGTAATCGCAACCAAGCACCATGTATTCATGGTGCTTGGTTATATGAAATTTAAAAACTAAACTAATTCGTTAATATATATTTTATTTCCGCGAATCTTAAACCCACAGTCCGCGCAATAATATCCAAGAGACTCAACCCCGAACAAATGTGGCGCAGAACTACACACCTGACAAATTGCTCCTTTTGGATTCCATCCTAAAATAGTTAAAAGCTCTGTGGAACTTTCCTTGCCACTGCGCAAAAAATCCCACAACTCTTCGTCGTGATTGTGCTCGGCAAGAATATCACATAATAATTTTAAAAATCCTGGCGAAAAATCTAGCCTCTCTTTTTTGAGAGCATCAACAACTTGCAAACTGCCTTTTTCGATCCATCTCACCCTGACCAGATTTCCGGGCTCAAGATGTGGAGATAATTTTGAAGTAATTTTTCTACCACTTTTAACCTTGGCGCTTTGCTTTCCAAAATCTTGTGCAAAAAAAACCACCCGCTCATCCAGTTCTCCCTGGAAGTCTTTATGCAAAACCACCGCTTCGCCAACATATTCACGCATATATCGATATTATAGCATATAAAATGCCCCGACTTCGGGGCATTAGCTTTCCATTCTTGAACCTCTTCCAAATATACAATCCGGAACCGTCGCCGCCAGAGCTTCATCTTCCGTAGTCCAAACAACCATAAATCCTCTGCGAATATTAATCATCTCTTTATCCCAGAGATGAAAATAATCTTTAACCGACACAGCCAAAAGACTAGATACCGCAACATATCTTTGCTGATTACAAGCAATAGAAACTAATGCGTCTGCAGCCTCAGCGCTATCACCAATTTCAACCGATTCAGCATAGTTTTCGTTAGCCTCCGTAATGTCATCGGCAAACTTTTTTACTAAAAAGCAGAGAACTTTCAAATCCGGTGGCAATTCCCCAACTTCGTGCTCACCAACCGCCTGGGGTCCTAACATACGGCCATACTCATCAACGTCTTCGAAATTAACAACTTCTTCTGGGCGCTGTCGCAAAAATTCATATAATGTTCGGACTGCTTCACTCATGGTCGGGGCGTAGCCAGAAGACATAAATCACCTCCTTTTTAAATCTACTAACTTAAATTTATAACAATCAAACAAATATGCAAAATTAAAAAAAACCACCTAAATTTAGGTGGTAAAGCTACAATGACATTCCGGTGACCATATCCGCGATTAGGTTAACAATTATATTTTCGTATCCTTCATCAATCAATGATTTGGGAGTTCGATTATTCAACATCTCATGTGGCGAATCCAACCATACATCCAAAGCGTCTCGACCCACAAGACGCTCCATCACTTTCATCGCTGAGTCCAAATTGGGACTGCCCAGAAAATCCAAAACCAATTTTTCGGTCATGGTCATGATTCCTCCACTTAAAGCTACTGCCTATACTTTAACCAAAAAAATATCTTATACAAGCCAAGGTATTTTTGCTTGACACATATCCGTATATATTTTATTGTATAGGTAGCATAAATACTCTAAAAGGAGGGCGTATGAATACCCCTTGGCTCGACAACTACCCAGCGCGAAGTTGGGACATCGTGGTCATCGGAACAGCATCGTCAGAGCATCGACAGCTTCGCGAAGCCGTCAACGAAGGACACTCCATTTTCGTGTCTGGCGCAGAGAGCGAGCGCGCCGAAGACCACTGGAAGAAGTTCCCCGGGGATCCTAACGTGTTCTACTTCGACTACGAACAACTGATCTCCATGGACTTCGACCGGGTGTACGGAATCGGAGCAATCGGGTTTCTGAAGAAGGAGTGGATGGGCCACCCCGCCAAATCCTTCGTCATGGTTACTTACAAGGGAGTCTGCGATACTCCCCCGACCTTCACGGTCGGAATCACCACATTCTAGCTCCGCCGACTAACCTCGGCGGTTTTTTTATACCCCTCCGTTCGAATCCTTCCCGATTTCTAGTGCGTCTTTAAATTCTTTTTCAAAGAATTTAAAGCGAAAGTGGGGTCGGGAGAAAAGTTTAAGGTTTCTCCCGCGGAGGAATGAGCGGAGCGGATTCAAAACCGTGGGTTTTGAAGCGCACACAAAAACAAGCGCTTTTAGCGCTAGTTATGTTTTTGTGTGCGCAGGGAAGGATTCGAACCTTCGTAGCCGTATAGGCGACAGATTTACAGTCTGTTGCGATTGACCACTCCGCCACCTGCGCTTTATTTATTAATCAACTTCTTAAAAGCATCACCACCCTTATACCTCTTTAATTTATATTCACGAGCAACTGCCTCTTCTTGTGTAGGATAGCTCTCTGAATAAATTAATTCAAATGGACGGCGATTACGGGTAGAAGTATTAGCACCACGGTTGTGCTGACTCAATCTCCTGTCAATGTCATCGGTCGAACCGATGTAGTGTTTTCCATCTTTTAAACTTTTTAAGACGTAAACGAAAAACATATATTTTGAAGATTGACCACCCACCGCCTTTGGCGGGGCCCCGCTATAAGCGGTGGTCCGCCACCTGCGCTTTATCAAATCGAACTTTCCAATACTAATACGTTTTCCCAAAAAATTAAAGCCCGCAGACGAACCTACCTAGAAAGCAAATCTGTCTCGTCTTTTTCTTCGGCAACCATCCCTTTAAAATCTTGAGACGGTTTCTCCGCTGCATTTTTGGAAAAATGCTTAATCTCCTTATTCACAAAATTATCCAATCGCAAAATCACAACCTTAAACTTCCGGAGCAGCTTAAACATCGTATTTCCTAAAACCGCGTCTAATTTTTCAGGAATTTCTGAAGCTGCGATTTTATCTAAAATACTATGCTTCTTAACCTGATCTTCCTCCACCCGCGGAAGCGCTCTTGCCACAAGCAAAATCACCCCAGCGAGGGAAAGAAAAAATATGTTTGTAAGTATAAAGGCGAACATTTTTGCCTTTTTATTTTATCACAAAATATAACTTAAAGAGAAATCCTGCTGAAGGTTCGAATCTTCACGTTTTCTCCAACTTTGGCAATAACATCGTTAACCAAATCCTTAATAGTCCTCTTGTCGTCTTTTATGTATGGCTGCTCCAAAAGCTCATCCAAATTTTCCGGACCCATAGCTGCAATTTGCATGGCTACCTCTCTTACCATTTCTTTAAATGGCTCAGAGTGAACCACGAAGTCGGTTTCTGCACGTGCATCAACCAAAACTCCGATTCTTTCATTGTGAACGTAAGAGTAGATCATTCCCGCTCCAGCCTCTCGGTCAGCACGTTTCTCTACTTTAGCAACACCCTTTTCGTGAATAATTTTCTTGGCAAGCTCAAAGTCCCCTTTGGCTTCCTCGAGCGCGCGCTTGCAATCCATTACACCAGCGCTGGTAATCTCACGTAATTTAAGAATATCGTCGTTCATATTAATTTTTAGTTTAGTTTGATTTTAAAGTTTCGAGAGTTGCTACCTTTTGACCTTCTTTGATGACAGCTTTTATTTTTTCCATAAACCAGTTGATGCTTGAGCGAGACTTTGTATTTCCAGGAACCATATATTCTATTTCTTCAGGATTCATATCACTGTTCGTGTAAGCGATAACTGGAATTGAAAGTCTTTTTGCCTCATTCATCGCTGCTTTATGCAACACCGGATCAATCATCACAATCACATCCGGCTTTCCAGACATATTTTCGATTCCGCTGAACAGTTCTTCCAATTTTACCAATTCTTTCTTTAATCCCAACTGTTCCTTCTTCGTATATTTCTCCACAGCTCCTGTACTGAAATCACTTCGCAACTTCTTCAGATATTCAACACGTCGGGAAATTGCCTTAAAGTTCGTAAGCGTTCCTCCGAGCCATCGTACGGTTACCGCCGGAGTTCCCAGCTCTTTCGATGCATCTTCCAAAATCTGCTGCGCCGCCGGTTGGGTTCCAATGAAAAGCACTGAGCCTTTTGCGGAAACCTTCGCTTTCAAAAAGTCCAAAGCGTCTCCCATTTTTTCCAGAGTCTTTCCAAGATGGAATATCTCCACACCATTCCTGGTGCTCAAGATATAAGGCCTCATTCTTGGATGAGTTTTTAATCTGGTACGACCGCAAAAAACACCGGAGTCAACCATTTCTTTGAGTTCCGGATCGTTCTCTAATTCGTTATTTTGTATTACTTCTTCTGCCATATTGTTTTGGTTTGTGATTTATTTCTGCTATGCCGGGATTAATAGACCTGTCGACTGATCTCTCAACGGCTCGAGCATTGTAGGGAAAAGTATAGATTAAACGGCCTCTTATGTCAAAACCGCGAAGCGGCCGAGTACTATCGAAGATAGTGCTTGGTCCTATAAATTGAACTGTTAACATTTGCCATTAACCCCGCCTTCTTGGCGGGGTACCCATCGTTACAAAATCACTCCTCCACCCAACATTTCTACCCATCCAGAACCCGACTTCGCTGAAGCTTCGCCGGGCAAGTAAACAACTGCTGACTGGCCTGGAGCCACAAATCGCTGCGGCTTCAAAAACTCCAGCTTCCAACCCTTCATCTCTCTCACTAAAACCGCCGGAAATAATGGCTGTCGGTAACGCACCCGAGCCAATACTTGTAGCGTGTAACCTGTAGCGTATAACTTTGGAAATGCAAAATTACAATCATCTAAGAAAACTTCTTTCTTGTACAATTCTTCATCATCACTTCCTTCAGCAACAACTAAAATATTCTTTTTAATATCTTTGCTTACCACATAAAGCGGCTGATGATTCTTTTGCCCTTTTTGATGTTTTAAATTACCCACCCCACTCCTCTGCCCAATAGTATAAAACCATGCGCCGTTGTGCTCACCTACCTTTTCGCCATTAATATTTAAAACATCTCCGGTTTTTTCCGGAATATATTTTTTAAGAAATTCTTTAATATTAACCATTCCCAAAAAACAAACTCCTTGAGAATCTTTTTTCTCTGCAGTAGAAACTCCGATTTTCTTAGCAATTTTTCTAACCTCCGGCTTCAATAAATCACCCAACGGAAAAAGTGATTTATTAATCTGCTCCTGATTTAGTGCCCACAAAAAATAACTTTGGTCTTTATTGGTATCCTTGGCGATAGCCAAAGAATAACTTATGACTGATAACTTATCACTAATAACTTTCCGGACCGATTTCTCTAGTTTTAAGTTATTAGTTATCGGTTGATAGTTATTAGTTATTTTTTTCACGTAATGTCCCGTAGCCACATAGTCCGCACCCAATTTCATCGCTCGTTCAAAAAATAAACCGAACTTTATCTCTTTATTGCACATTACATCCGGATTCGGAGTAAGTCCTTTGCGATAGCCGTCAATCATATAGTCCACTACCTTTTCTTTGTATTCTTTTTCAAAATCCCAAACATAAAACGGAATTTCCAAATGCTCCGCCACCCGACGTGCATCTTCCGCGTCTTTCTCCTGGCAGTTATCGATATTGTAGCCGCGCATAAAAACCCCAACGACGCTATATCCTTGTTCTTTAAGCAAATATGCCGCAACAGAGCTATCTACTCCACCAGACATACCAACAAATACCCTGCCTCGCTTTTTGATTGACAACTTTTTTTTGTTTGACGAAATCACCGGTATATGATATTAGAATAGTAGCTCAAAAACAAGGAGAAATGATGAAGATTGTCGCCGATGGACCGCGCTCCAAAGCCAGCAGAAAACAGCTCGTGATCCTCACCGCCACAACCAAAGAAGACGAAACGTCTCTCCGAGAACTTTACGAGCTTCTGCACAAATTTCATAAAACAGAAATTCTCATTTCTCTCGCAGAATATACTGCTGAAAACGAAGACATCAAGCGAATTAGCCTGGTCTTCGAATAGAAATAACACCGCCACTTCGGCGGTGTTTTTTATAAACCCCCACGCCAATTCTGGTTTGGAGTAAAAAAAATAACCCCAAAAAATGGGGCTAAAAATTAAGAAGGTTTCACCGAAACGTCCATCGTCGCACCGGTCATCCGCTCAACCTTCATGGACAAAAGTTGTCCGATTAAGCTGCCAACCGCACTGCCGACGATGTACGGGATCGCCTTTTCGATGGTTATTGAACCCAGCGCAAGTTCGTGCATGGTCAGATACCAAACTCCATTAGAAAAAACAGATGCCCAGGCAAGATACTGCTGATTATTTCTCTGCCCAGCCCTGCTCTTCATTGTGAAACTAAGTGCCTGCCATGCAGCCAGGAAAAGCAAAATTCCACCGACTTTCCAAGAATTGAATCTAAAAACATAGGTCTGTGGAATAAGCACCAAGCAAAGCAAAACAATTTGCGCCACGGGCCAACGAATTGCGCCTGATTTTTCTCTTGCCAGCTCTTCATTTTTAGAAAAAACATGGATGTCGAATTTTGCTTTAATACGTTCCGCAACTTGCTGGGCAAGATTTGCACCGACAAGCGAACCAATTACGCTTCCGGTTGTCGTCGGAAGAAACATCGCCCAATCCATCCGGAACTTAATCAGAATTGCCAACTTTGCAAACTCCACTCCAAGATTAAGAATTACGGCAAAGAAATGGAACCAATAACTATCGGCGCTGCGCGCTACCCGCAAAATTGCGAATGTAAAACTCCCGAAGATTGTCAGCGCTAAAATAGTCGCCAAAACTCCGAAATCCAAAGAAAGTTTAACTGCCTGCCCTCCGGGAACCAAAACCTCGTGTCCTCGAAGAAAATAAATTTGCGCGACAAGTAGCACCAACAAAACAATAACTGTCGGCAAAAGTTTGAGAAGTTGAGGCCTCCCCTTCGCGCCTTCCGGACTCAGCCCCAAAACAGATTCGATTTTGATCGAAATTGAATTCCCATGAAGAGTTCCCAGAATTGTCGCAAACACATACGGTGCAAGGAGCGCAACCGGCAAATCATTTCTGACCAGAAGTCGCAGCGACCAGAAAAATGCAAAGTTCGCCGCGACCGCCGCAACCAAATGATATGCGTTGCTATTTCTACTCGCAGACCTGCTCTGCAAGCTGTACGTCGTATTCTGTACGTAGGCGAGGACCATCACTAACAGCAAAGTTATTCCTGGCGCAACAGCGAAAGTTCCCTGCCAGAAAAAAACCATCTGCATCGCAATAATCCCACCGATAATCCAGAGCGGATTTGTAGCCCAGAGTCGCCTTCTAAAATTCAGCATCCCTCACCTCGATGATTTAAAATACTACCCCAATAATAGGTGCCCCAACCTAAATGTCAAAAAAAGAAAATCCCCGGGTAAACCCGGGGACAAATTAAAACTTAAAGAGGATTCGGGAGGAAAGATTCCCAATCGAACTCTTCACCGTCTTCGAAGAAGCGACGAATATGATCGAAAGGAAGGAATCGGCAAAGAACTGGACCGCTCTTCGGACCATTCGCCGGAAGCCCAATGAAGGACATGCCGGTGTTATTCGGCGGGAAACCTCTCTCGCCGTAAAGATCCGTGTGACAGTCCGCAGCCGACATGTGATAGACAGCCCATGGCGTCAACACGAGACCAAAGAAATGCTTGTCGCCATAGTTCTTAAGTGTGACCTTGCCTTCCATGATGCGGTTGTAATTTCCGCGATGAAGGTCGTTTCTAACCACACCAAGAAGCGTATCGCTCCAATCGATGCCGCCTGTCGGCGTATCGCGGAAATCGATACCCCACTCAAAGCCACCAGGCGCCTGGATAGTTCCCCAGGCGATAAACTGATTGCTGTAAAGCGGAGCCTTGACCATCCGCCTAATTTCCTCATCGGCGTTGCGCCAACGCGGAATCGCGAGCAGCCTTTCACGGAGACATGCCGCGTAAATAGTTCCTTCGGTCAACTGATTCTCAACACTGTGAAGAAAGTGATTACCGGTACCGATATTGATAATTCCAATATCTCGCTTGTCCTGATCGGCGCCATTAAATGCGCTCAGACCCTTAACAATAAGACCGGATTTATCGGCTCGGCGCAGAACAGCGTCAAAGAAATCGACGTTTGGTCTAACCAAGCGATCGATGACTTCTTCCACCTGATCATGCGGCCAATGCTCTCCACGATACCAGAACTGCAAGCGAGAAAGACGTGCGGCCTCAGAAAGGATTCTGCGAATCTCTTCCGGACTTTCCGTCTGTTTCGCCCTATCAAGCATGTCCTGAAAACGCCGCTCAATATCCAGATAGCTCATCTTCTTGGGATGAGGCTGCTGGTGAGTTCCAAAATGATTTCCCTGTGTCGGATCATCATTCATGGAGAACATATGAATCGGCAAAGCGTTCCTTTCGAACAACTTCGCCTGACGCATCATGTCCATAACCGCTTCGGTAACACCGAAAAGCCGGCCATCCGGAGCAGTAAGAATTTCTCTGGTAGCCGACCCAAAATGCGGATCGGTAAAAAATGCAATCCAGATATATTTCCCTTCCGGACCAACTTCACCCAGCTTGCGCTTCTTCAAGCGCTCCTTCGCAAAAGCCTGCAGAGCATCAGCTCTCCAAGGCTCCGGCGAAAAAACACCATTCACAAACACCAAGCGCAAAATACCGGCGCTGAACTGTTCGTTGAGCATCGCCCTTGAAATGGGATGAGCCTTACGAACCGTATCGCGAAGAATATCGCGAATAAATTTTTCATCGACGAGTGTCGGCGCCACAAAAATTGGCACTGAACCGCGTGCACCGTTTTTATCAACTTCGCGCACAGTAAACCGATGATTAATTGCAAACGGATGGCAAATCACCACTGCATCAGCCATTCTCTCTCGAAGAACCCTTGGTCCGTACGAACGACAATACTCAGCAAGAATTTCATCCGAAGGCTTTTCATTCCTCGGAATATAAATCTCAATGAGCTTACCGCCGACACGAATATGAGTCGTGCCGATGCCGATGACCTTAGAATTCGGGAAAGTGGCTTCAATCATCCTGATCACGAAGCGCAAAACCTTGTAGTAATAACGCTTCAGATCTTCAGCGGTGATATTGGTAACCGTAGTACGAGCAAGCTGATCCTCAACATCGTGAAGAAATTCCTCGAATTCAGAAACGTCCGCGTCCCGATCTCTCTTCAGCTCCGCAGCAATACGCTGCCTAGTAAGAGACATCTGAATCTGCAGCTGATTCTGCTTGCGCCGAGTAAAATATGCGGCCTCCCAATAGGCGGCTGCCATAATAATCGCTTCTTCCCTATAACCAAGAACAATGCGGATTGGACCGTTGAAAGTCGGCTCTCTGCGAGTACCAACAATCTTCGCCCAACCCTTCATGCTATTCAAGAACGTTTCGGCAAGGATTTCGTAAACCATTTCTTCGTGAGGCTTATCCTTGCGGATTCGCTCCACTTCCGCAATATAACGCGGATCCATCACTTGCGGATTTACGTGCCGCCCAGAAAAAAGCGCTCGATAAACTCGCGGTGAGCCACCAGCTTTCTGAGTTTCCATATCCAAGAAGTTGGTGATAACAACCACGTCATCTTCACGCCATTCAGCGTTCTGAAGCGCCTGCAACGCAGGGTTCTCTTCGAACACTGGGCTGTATGGAACACCAAGATTAACTCCGTTCAGATAAAAAATCTGAGGCGGACGTCCGTGACGTCTCAAACCAATTTCACTTGGATTCTTGAAAGTTCCCGTCTTAAAATCAAAAGGATCACCACTCATCGTGGAGATTTCATTTGAAAGACGAAGAATTCCACGCACGAATTCAGCAGTGCGCTGACTCGCGCTCTTACCCTTCAGCTCGTTCCATTTGCGAAGAAATATCGCATGTGGCAAATAAGAAACTGCCGAATAAATGATTTCTGGATCCAGTCTATTTCGAATGGCACGCTTAATGTCTCTGATTACCTGAACTGACCAAATAAATTCGTGCAGCTTCCTAAGGAACTTACGCTTATCCAAATTGTAAGCTTGCTCAGAAAGCGTATCTCTGAATTCTTCTTTGATCTTTTCGTAAATCAAAGTCGCACCGTTTGGCTTCTTAAGCGTTCCTTCCAAAATCAAACTCTGAATGCGACCAACCAATCCGGAAATTTTCCAAACATCCTTCTTCTTGGGAACTTCCTTACTCGACACCTTGTTCTTGTGCTGAGTCATCTGACTTCCTCCTTATTCCTCGTTAAGTTTTCGAGTAACTGCCTTTATTTTAGGCGCAATATTCCACATGGCAAATTTCTTGATTAAAAAATAAAAAACCACCGACGTCTAATCGATAGTTTTTTATTTTTCATTTAATATCCGCCGCTAATAATTAACACTTTGATCCGGGTCATGAAACTTCTTATTCTCCACGCGGATAATTTTCATTTTCTGCTGGGCTACGAGGTTATGTGAGCACGGTGTCCGACTCGCATTTTTAACAAATTTTGGGCTGGGTCACGAGACAAGCTGAGCACGGTTTTTTGCGAAGCAAAAATCAGCTTGTTGAGTACCAGCGAAAATATCGCTGGGGATTTTAGCATTCCTCACAGCGGAGCTTAAACACTTTTTTATGGGTCACGAAATCGCACAAGCATGGTGTCCGACTTTGTCGGACTTGTGCGATTGAGTACCAGTTCAAATCTCGCTGGAGATTTGAACGTAATAAAAAAGTGTTTAAGTGGAGCCCTTGTCAACGCGCTCCACATATTCCCCAGTTTCCGTATTAACTCTTACAACATCGCCTTGGTTAATAAAAAGCGGCACCGGCAAAGTTGCGCCTCCTTCCAAAGTAACAACTTTATTTCCTCCCTGCGCGGTATTCCCCTTAATGGAAGGCGGGGCTTCGGTAACTTTGAAGTCCATTTTAATGGGCATAGCAATCTTAATAACTTTATCCTTAAAAACAGTCGCAACAACAATTGTATTCGGTTTCAAAAATTTTGCGGAATCCCCGATTATTTCTTCCGACAAAGAAAATCTCTCTCCCGGATTGTTCTCGGCGCAGAACCAATACTCCCCGCGATTTACGTAAAGGAATTTAGAATTCTTTCTCTCAATTTCAGCTTCTTCAAAACTATCTGAAGCCTGCCAATTTCTTTCTAAAATTTTTCCGGTGATAAGATTACGAATCTTGGTATTTACAGTAGCCTTGCGCTGCTGCATGCGCAAAAAATTCATCTCCAAAACTTCGTATGGCTGACCTTCTAAAATAAATAGAGTTCCCTTTGTTAATTCGCTGTATGAAAGCATTGTGTTTATTTAAATAGATGTGGCATTCGCCACCGATTGCTTATGACCTATAAGCGCTGATTATTATAGGCAATTAAAACGATTTTGTCTACCGACCAAAAACTCCGCCAATTACGGCGGAGTTTTAAAATATTGATTTATACTGCAGGAGCTTCTGGTCTATGGAAAGTAGAACCATCCGGCTCTTCAATCTTTAGATTGATGCGCGCATTATTCTTCATTCCAACTATTCTCAAAAGCGCGCGAATAGATTTTGCGGTGGAACCTTGTCGGCCCACAATCTGTCCCATGTCGGCTGGGTGAACTCTTAAAGTTAAAAGAACTCCCATCTCATCCACTTTTCTTTCAATGCGGATATCCTCTGGGTGGTCAACTAAAGACTTCACCAGATATTCTAAGAATTCCTGATCGGTAGTGTTAGACATTTCATTTCATTTCTTTGCTGCGACCTTTTCATTTTCAATCGTTTCCGAATTTATTATATCAGAGTATTAAATTTTAAAAAACCGCCTGTGGAAACTTAGGCGGCTTTTTCTTCTACTTTTTTCGGTCTCTTATCCGTTGCCACTTTCTTTCCGGTTATCACTCCTTCTCGTATAAAGAGATTGTGAACTGTCGGACTGGCCTTAGCGCCAATCTTTAACCAATAGTTGGCCTTTTCTTTATTAATTGTCGCCTTCTTGGAAAATGGGCTATAAGAACCTAAATCCTCCACGCCTTCTGTCATAAGTTTTGACCTTCTTTCGGCCACAACTATACGATAACTTGGCTGGTGTTTTTTACCTCTTTTTGAAAATCTTATAACTAACATAAGTGCTTACTAGTCTACATTAAAGAGCCATAAAGTCAATAACCAAGCACTATGCCTGGTGCTTGGTTATTGATCGAGTACTAATTTTAGTGCTCGATCAACCCCAGTAACAAAATCTCGCTTATATCCAGCTATTATTTATCTTCCCCGTATAAAATACGCGGATACATGTCAAGCAAGGTAAAAAGCAGGCTCAAAAATATTGGCCCAAGAATAAACCCTATCGGACCGAAAAATGCCAAACCACCAAGAACACTCAAAAGTATTGCCAATGCATTAATCTCCACCCCCTTCTTAATAAGCAATGGGCGGACAAAATTATCTATCGAGCTAACGATTACCACGCTCCAAGCAAGAAGTCCCAAACCAGGAATAGGCCCCACCGCAAGTAAAAGATAAATTGAAGCCGGCAAAGTTATAATCATCGTACCAACTACTGGGATTAATGCTGAGACTATTGTTACCAACCCCCACAAAACCGGCTGCGGCAAACCAAAAGCCCAAAATCCAAGCATCGCCAATAGGCCCTGCAAAATAGAAACAATAATCGTACCCCTAACGACTGAAGACATCGCAATTTGAATTTTATCCAAAATCGCCAAATCGTCCTCTTCCTTGAGCGGGCTCAATATTACAAATTTTTCTCTTAACGACCCGCCATCTCTAAGAAAATAATAGAAAGCCAAGAGACTTATAAACAAGCTCAACAAAATTGAAGTTGCGCTCGAGAAAAATCCACCAATATTTCCGACCAACCAAGAAAGACCTTCGCGCAAATATTTTTCCAAATCCATCATTGAAAAATCAGCTGATGGCAAAAAATTATGCAGAGTATCATTAATCCAAGAAACAACTGCGGGGCTGGCTCCGCTTAGCTCAGAATAGAGCTGACTAGCCTCCTGAACAACCTGCAGACCAAAAAGTATTGTCGGAACAAGAACCAAAACAACAGCTAATATCATCGAAAGAACTGCGGCAACGGTCGGCTTCCTTACCATTTTCAACAGTCTCAAATAAACCGGGCCAAAAAGAATTGCCAGCGCCCCACCGAAAACAATTGGCGGAAAATATGGCTTAAAAATAAAAAAACAAACCACCACCACGAAGGTTAATAGAAGCAAAAAGAAATATCCTTGCAAAGCGTTTTTATTAAACATTACTTTGATTTTATATGATTTAGAGCATACTGCAAACTGGACCCGACCTTCTTTCCAGGATTAAAAATATTCTCGGAATCGAATATCTGTTTAACATTTTCAAAAATGCCATATACCTCCCTTCCATACATTTTTTCCAAAAACGGACTCCTAATCAGGCCATCATTGTGTTCTGCGGTTATTGATCCTCCAAATTTTAAAACCAGCCCATATACCAACTCCATCAACTTTGGAATTGATCTCCTGACCTCTTCATCGTCTAAATTTACCAACGGAATTATATGAAAATTACCGTCACCAATATGTCCTGCTACCGTGTAAATCATTTTATCTTTATATGGATCAAGCAACGAATATAGTTGCGGCAAAAACTCTCCTAGCCTATCCGGATTCACAATAAAATCATCAATAAATGGAGCTGTCTGTTTATCTTTAATTTTACTGCGAAGTAGATTAAAGCTCTCTCTTCGCATTGCCCAATATTTTTCTGACTCCGCGGGATTCGAAATTAATCGAACCCTTAAGCCAGATTTTTTTAATTCCTTTTTTAATTCCGTTAAACGAGATTTCAGAAAACTTTCGTTATCGTCGGTTAGCTCAACAAGTACAATCATCTTAGGAATCCCTCCGGTCAGAACCATTAACGCTTCCGGCCAGAACGCAAAAGCTAATTTAAGAAAATTTTTTGCTTTCATTTTGCCGATAATCTCTCCGATAAATTTTAAAGCGATTTTTAGAGTATTATCGTCGAACGATTCTATGCTCTCCGGAGAAAACTTTAACGCGCTTTTTGCTAGCGCCGGAAGCTTCTGAATATCTTTCAAAAATACCACCGCTAATCCCGAATGTTGTTTTTTGGGAATAATTTTTATTTTTGCTTCAGTTACAATTCCCAAGGTTCCTTGGGCTCCCACAAAAATTTTCCCAAGGTCCATCCCGCCATTAACAATACAATTCCAAATCTCATACCCGGCAGAATTTTTGGACACTTTTGGCTTAGCCGCTAAAATTCTTTCTTTATTATGCTCCAAAAGCATATTCATCTGTCGGTAAATATTACCGATAAATCCACCGCTTTTTATTTGGCTAATAACCTCTTCTTTATTTTTATACCCAAACGAATATTCCTCGCCATCTTCCAATATTACTTTAATCTCCTCTATATATTTTTCAGTTTTCCCATAAGCCAAAGTTTTCTCTCCTCCAGAGTTATTCGAAATCATACCTCCTAACGCGCACAGCGATTTTGAAGCGGGATATGAAGGTAGCATCATTCCCTTCTCGTCCAAAACTTTTTCCAAGTCCCGATAAAAAAGACCAGGTTCAACGACCACAAAATTATCACCAACCTTAATCAGTGAATTTAAATGACGCGTAAAATTAACTACAATTGATTCCGTGAGCGAACCGCCGGACATGCAAGTGCCAGCAGATCTCGCCGAAATAGATATTTTCCTACCTTTCTTTTTTTCGGCATAAACAAACTTAACCAGACTCTTAATATCCTCT
>CAZTBQ010000006.1:18716-21224 GCA_964612445.1 uncultured Candidatus Saccharibacteria bacterium
CTTCTGGTACAACTTCAAAAATCGAAGCGTCGCGACTATATTCCGCCAAGGCTTCTTTTGAATATTCAACTTCTCCTTTAATAAATTTTTTAAGTTCCTCGTAAAGCACTGACTAAATTATACAATATTTTTTAATCAGTGCATAAATCAAAAAAACCTCCTTGATGGAGATTTTTATTTATGTGCCGCGCGCCGCGAAGCCTTGGCGAAGTGGTGCACCCACAAGGGAATCTCGCGTCGCTTTGCTCTTTCAGGACCCACGGTTCTGAATAATCTCCTCCACGGGAAACCGGTCGCGGTTTCCCGACCCCTTCCGCTGTTCGATCCATTGAGCATAAAAATAAAATACCCCTTCCGGAGTATTTTATTTTTATGTGCACCCACAAGGGATCGAACCTTGGACCGTCTCCTTAAGAGGGAGCTGCTCTACCAGCTGAGCTATGGGTGCTTTTTCCGAACGCTTATCATTATGCCATAATCTTTTAAAAATTAAAGGGCAAGTTAGACATTATAAATTTCATCCTATTTATGGTAAAATATGCGCGTGTTAAAGCTTAATACGCCGCTTCAAGAAATCAGAGGAATCGGACCGGGAATAGTTGCCAAGCTTAATAAGCTTGGACTCCACAGCGTAAGCGACATTCTCTACCACTTCCCTTTTAGATACGAAGATTTTTCTCACATTTCCAATATTTCCGACTTAGCACCGAAAGAACAGTCCACAATCCACGGCGTCATTGAAGACGTCTCCGTTCGTCGCGCCTGGCACCGACGAATGTTTATTACTGAAGCGCAAATCGCGGACGAAACCGGATCCATCCGAGCTGTTTGGTTTAACCAACCATATATTAAAAATATATTAATCGTCGGACAGATGGCGAACTTCGCCGGAAAAGTTTCTGAGTCCGATGAAGGAGAATTATATTTAAGCAATCCAACTTTTGAAATTCTAAAAAACGAAAATCAAGAAACCAAACACACCGCTAGGCTCGTTCCAATTTATCCCGAAACCAGAGGATTTACCTCTAAGGGTATTCGCGCGATTCTAAATTCCCTTTTGCAAAACATCCCGCGTTTATACGATTGGATACCGAAAGAAATTTTAGAGAACAACCACCTACCGGATTTGAAAACTGCGCTATTAAAAATTCACTACCCCGAAACATTAGAGGAGGCTTTTTATGCCCGCAAAAGATTTGCATTTGAAGACCTTTATTTGCTTCAACTTTTTAATTTAATTCAAAAACTAACTTTAGCCGAGGAAAAAGCACCAAAAATATCAACCGATATAGACTGGCTCAAAACAGAAATCTTAGAGAAACTTCCGTTTGAGCTCACTGACGGTCAGAAAAAAGCTCTTTGGGAAGTCATCAAAGATATCGGCGAAGAAAAACCTATGAATCGGCTAATTCAGGGTGACGTCGGCTCGGGTAAAACCGCCGTTGCTGCAATAGCCTCGCTTATAGCCGCTAAACTTGGCCTACAAACGGCTATCATGGCTCCAACCGAGGTTCTTGCGCATCAGCATTACGAAACCTTTAAAAGGCTGTTTATGCCGATAGATAAAAAGTATCAGCCGAGCATAGGACTATTAACCGCGTCCGAAGCCAAAGTCTTTTACGAAAAAGACGTAGAAGCCGATATCAAAAAAACCAGCTTAATCCAAAAAATAAAAAAAGGTGAAATTCCAATCATCATCGGAACTCACGCGCTTATTTCCAACTCCGCCAAGCTCGCTTTTAGCTTTGACAATCTTGGACTACTAATAATCGACGAGCAACATCGCTTTGGCGTAAAGCAGCGCGCCGAATTAACCAAAAATTCCGGAGGGGTTCTTCCTCATTTCTTGAGTATGTCAGCAACACCAATACCACGAACTTTAATGCTCTCTGTTTTTGGGGATCTAGATGTATCCATCATTTCCGAGCTACCTAAAGGACGACAAGAAATAACCACTAAAATTGTACAAAAGGAGGAGGTTGAAGAAACTTACGCTTTCATAAAGCAAAAACTAAATGAAGGACGCCAAGCCTTTGTCGTTTGCCCAAGAATTGAACCGAACGAAGAAGAAAAATCGGTTCCAAAAAAACAACTCTTCCAAAACATAAAAAAACTAGAGTTAAAATCAGTCAAAGAAGAATATGAAAAATTATCTAAACTGGTTTTTAAAGAATATAAAGTTGCCATGTTGCACGGCCAAATGAAACCTGCAGAAAAAGAAAAAATAATGGCAGAATTTAAAGCCAATAAAGTAAATATTTTAATTTCAACCACAGTAATCGAAGTTGGAGTGGACATTCCAAATGCAGCAATAATGCTCATCGAAGGAAGCGAACGCTTTGGGCTTGCTCAGCTCTATCAGCTCCGCGGACGAATTGGTCGCGGCGAACATAAATCGTATTGTTTTTTGTTCACCGACTCGAAAAATCCAGAAACCAACGCACGCCTCAAGGCAATAATGGAAGCTAAAAATGGATTCGAACTTGCCGAAAAAGATTTACAAATTCG
>CAZTBQ010000007.1:0-20670 GCA_964612445.1 uncultured Candidatus Saccharibacteria bacterium
GAATGCGTTCGCAAAGACTTAATTATTGCCGCGTGATATTCCGTAGCCATAGCCGGAACCTTCACGTTGTAAAGTTTCGCAATCGCATCCGAAAGAATAAAGTTTAGAGATAAAAAGGTGGATTCCGATGCGGTTAGGCGAGATGCGGTTTTTAGGCGAGAAAGATAATCATCACTGGCGCTGCCAACAATAGAGGAAACTTCCAATAAATATTTTTCAACATCTTCCGCCTTAGCCCCACTTTTTATTTTTAAATCCTTTAAATTTACAGAGGAAATCAAAGTTACTTGTGGATCTTTCAGGAAGTAGTTGAGACCCTGAGACATGTCTGGCATAAGAAACGGAACTCCGCTGCCCGAGTTGGCGAGAGACACCTGGTCATTATCCTCGGCTAATTGACCGAGTAATTTCTCAGCGAAATAATCCGTTAAATTATCTTTTCTGCCTCCTGCCTTTGCGGCAATTGTATTATATGTAGAGAAGCCAGCGATTTGTTTAATTTCGTCGCTCAGAAACGCATTTGTTGGTAAATTTCCTTGGACAGAGTTTGGATCTATTTTTTCGACTGGTACGGATGTCCCAGTGGTCGCAAAAATTAAAACCGACGAACTTACGGCCGTGGCGAGGATTAAAAATGTCGATATTAGTTTTTGCGAATTAATAGAATTCATAAGCGGACACTTTGCCCCATGCTTGAATTATAATACTAATTCTACATAAAGTTATCCCCAGCAGAGCAGAATTTTGCTAGGATTTATCAAAATATTTTTTAAATTTTTTCGCAATCAAAAATAATTGTTCTATGTCTAGGTCTTGGGGCCGAAAATTCTCCGAAATCCCATAACTTTGGATTTCCTTTAATATCTCTCCTTTTGGAACGTCCACCGCTGTGGATAAGTTGTTCAAAAGCGTTTTTCTTGGCTGGGCAAAAATCGTCCTAATTGCAGCAAAAACAGAAGAAAGATCCGAATTTTGCCTACTTTCATCAACGTTTATCTCGATTATCGCCGATTCTACCGCAGGTGGCGGAGAAAAATCTCCTCTAGGGATCAAGGCGAGGATCTTTGGTTTTCCCCATATTTGAATGGACGCCGAAAGTCGGTTCATATCGCCTTTTGCCGCGCAGATCCTTTCGGCAACTTCCTTTTGTATCATTAGCACGCATCTATCCGGACGATTTTTTGAATCGCCAATTATTCTCAGTAAAAACCCAGTTAAATAATATGGTATATTGCCAATAATCGCGTATTTATTTCTCTGCTCCTCCATCAGGGAGGGTAAAATTTTTAAAACATCTCCGTCAATTATTGTTGCCTCCGGAAATTTTTCTTTTAGATAAATGATAAATTTAGAATCTTTTTCGATTGCCGTGAAGTTAGCGTCGGCAGATGCTTTAAGAATTATTTGTTCGGTTAGAGCTCCCCTGCCCGGACCAATCTCTATTATATTTTTAAATGCAGAAACTTCCGATGCTGCAAGTTCAGCCCATTTTTTATTTTTTAGAAAATGTTGTCCAAGTTTTTGTCCCATCTTATTTATTAAGTATGGAATAATAGAACGACGCATATTGATTGAAATATGTATTGAGGTTCGGCAACAATAATTTTTCGGTTGGGAAAAAATCATCAGTAAGAATCACTCCTTTATTTAATTCAGGCAAGCCATCGACAATAAGAGACGAAAGCCATTCTCCATCTTCTTCCTTGAGCAACTTGGCGCGCAGCACCGGAATATTTACTTCGGAATCATTATTAACTCCAACCAATATGATATTTTGAGTTCGCGCGCGCGAGCTATTAAAAGAGAGAAGGATATAATTTGGAAACGTCTCCGCAAACGTTTTTAGAACCGAGCCGAACAAGGCAGAATTTTCTCCCGAAAGAGAAGAGGCAATATTTAAAGCGTATACCCCATTCTCATTGAGGCGAGTCTTAACTAGTTCGTTAAACTCTTTAGTTAGTAAATGACCAGGGACAGAAATCACGGAATTAAAAGCATCGCCAAAAATTAAATCATATCTCTTTGATTCTCGAGATAAATTTAGGCGCGCGTCTCCAACGAGGAAATTTGTGTTTCCATTGTCCGCCTCAAAATATTTTTTAGCAGCCTCATTAACCGCCGGGTCTATTTCTATAGAATCAATAGAGACATTGTCTCGGTAGGCATGTATTTTTTTACTGATAGTCTGAGCGCCTCCTCCAATTAGATGGACGCTTTTAATGCCTGGATTTATTGAGAAAAACACCGGAAATGATTCCGGGTAGTTGTGTATTTTTCTGCCATCCGTGCTTTCTATGCTGTGTGATCCAAAGTCGAGAAACAGAAGTCTGACTGGGCCAAGAATGGGTAGATTTTTTTCGGCCACTTCAATAGAGTAGTAGTCGCTTTCAGTTTTAAAAACCGAAGCCGCGGAGGTTTTTGAAAAATTTAAAGGCAGCAAGCAAAGCACGGCAACGAGCGGAAGCATCACAGCTTTCTTATTTGTGAATAAAGCAGCAACAAGCAAAAATATAGCCGAAACAATAAATATTATTTTTTGACTACCAATTATCCCGACCAGGAAAAATCCTGTTAAGACGGTTCCAAGGACGCTTCCGGCAGACCAAGAAGCAGAAATAATTCCGGCTCCGACGCCAACATTCGCCAGTTCCTTAGTTTTCAATTTTAATAAACATGGAGATATCGCTCCGATGAGAATTGACGGAATAAAAAATAAAAAGATCGCCGCGGATATTGATATTAACAAGGCCGACATTCCGGACAGGGCGATTGTCGGCAAAAATTTAATAAATATATTGATTAAAGAAATGAAAACGGCGGACCCCACGGAAAAATAAAAAATAGTTTTTTGTACAGGATGCTTATCAATTTGTATTCCTCCCCAGACATACCCGATAGATGATCCAAGAAGAACGGTCCCTATGATCGCCGTCCACGTATAGATTGATGCTCCGATATGTGGTGCCACAATCCTTGTGGCGGTAAGCTCGAGAGTCATTAATCCAAATCCCGCCAAAAATGAAGCGGCTAAATATTTAAAGTCTATTTTAAAATTTTTTAATAAAGAGAAAAACATTTTAATCGTATTCTATATATCTTTCTTCGTCGTCCAAAGAAAGGAACCCTCGATTTTTTGCCGTTGTTTCAAATTCGCTTATCTCAGCCGGCAACGCGCCCAAAAATCTGGATGGTATCCCAAAAAAAGAAATAAATAATCGTTTCTTCGCTCTGGTCATCGCGACGTAGAGTAGTCTTCGCTCTTCTTCGAGCTCATCTTCATTGTAGTATGTTCTGCCGTGAGGAATAAGTCCCTCTTTTACCCCGGCAATAAAAACGTTGTCGAACTCCAATCCTTTAGCAAGATGAATGGTCGATAAAACAATTTGAGACGGATTATTCTTTTTACTCCCAAAATTATCGGTTGTTTGCAGCAGCGCGACTTGTTCCAGAAAAGAAGAAAGGTCGGAGAACTCTCCCGCAAAACGAACCAGCTCCGCGATATTTTCTTTTCGATCTTCAAGATCTCCGTCCGCCCTGCTTAGAATTTCCAGATATCCGGTAGACCGCATAAAATCAGCAATTAGCTCCTTTGGGGACTCTGGGGTTTGTTCTCTCGAAATATATTCCTCGTAGGCGCGAACTCTTTTCTTCAAGATATTTTTTTCCAGGCGGTCGCGACTTATTTCGTCATTCTTATTAATTCTAAATCTCAATCCAGCCAAAATATCCTTGATTTCTTTGCGCTCGTAAAAGCGAAGCCCCCCAAAAATTTTGTATTCCAGCCCAGAGCGAATTAATTCTTGCTCAATCGCGCGAGATTGAGCGTTGGTTCTATAGAGTATTATTGACGACTCCCCGCTTCTGACGAGTGGCACAATTTTTTTGGCGATCCATAGGGCCTCTTCTTGTTCGCTGCCAGATTCGGCAAGAACGATTTTATCGCCAGCGGGGTTCTTCGTAAATAATTTTTTCTCGAATCTTCCCTTTAAATAATTATTTCCCGCAAGAATTGCCGACGCCGCGGAAATAATATTCGCGCTAGAGCGATAATTTTCTTCGAGCGGAATTATGTTCGCGTTCGTCCAGTCTTTCTCGAAATTTAAAAATATTTTTATATTCGATCCTCTCCACGTATAGATTGTCTGCGCCGCATCGCCAACTGCGCTAACCGCGCCTTTTTTGCCGGCTAAAAAGCGGATTAACTCATATTGCATATCGTTAACATCCTGATATTCATCAACTAAAACGTGGGCGAAGCGATTTTGATATTTTTCTAAAATTTCCGGGTTATTTTTGAGGGCGGAAACAGGTTTTTCGAGTAGATCGTCGAAATCAAAAGCGTTGTGAGCCTTCAGCCGATTTTCATATTCTTCGAGCGCCGAATATGCCAGGTCTTCATCTAGTCCTTGAGGCGGCTCAGTTCTCTCGAGCGTACTTTTATAGGAGGAGATAAAATTCGCCAACAAGGATGGCTTAATATCTTTCCCGCCAAGCTCTTTTAATATCTTTTTGATAAGAGAGAAGGAATCGCCCGCATCGAAAATAAAGAAATCTTTGCTTCTGCCAAATAATCCCGCTTCTTCTCTTAATACTCTGGCGCCGAAAGAATGGAATGTTCCTATGTATGGCCTCAGACTTAAGGATGGATTTTTTGCGAGAATCCTATGCTCCATTTCTTTAGCCGCTTTATTTGTAAAAGTTATGGCAACAATCTTCTCTGGAGGCACTCCTCTATTAATAAGGAAGCTAAGTCTGCTTGTTAAGGTCTTGGTCTTGCCGGTTCCGGCGCCGGCAACTATTAAAAGCGGAGTTTGCTCCGCTTCCACAGCTCTTTTTTGTTGGATATTGAGGTTTTGGTCCATATGTTATAGCCTTAAGGTATTAGTAGAATACCAGAACAATTAAAAAGGAACAAAAAGCCATTGATAGTGGCCCTTTTTTTCCTTGGTGCCGCTGTGGCAATAGCGCTTATTTTGCCAACAAACAAAGGCTTTGCGGGAATCTTCGGGGGTCCGAATGATAAAAATGGTGCCCAAAATGGCACCCAAAACGACCTCGCCCTACTATATAAGACCCCAAATCCAGCTGGGAACGCTGTATTTATGGCTAAAAACGAGCAATATCTTAGCACGGAATACTTACTCAGCGACTCGATAGACGGGCCAAACCTTAATCCATCAGCCGGAGGATATGTGGATTATAAAGTTTCCAAAGGAGACACTTTATCAAAAATTGCCAAAAGCTTTGGAATTTCTATAGAAACCATCTCTGCGGCAAACCCCAAAATTAGGGGGAGAGCTTTAAAAATCGGAGAAGTTTTGAAGATACTCCCAGTAACCGGCTTTATATATATAGTGAAAGATGGCGAGACCGCCGAATCGGTGGCTTCTAAATATGGACTTAGTCTGGCTCAACTTTCCAACTTTAATTCGGGGATGAATCTATTAGCAATTGGCACCGGATCTTCAATTATAATTCCAGGCAACCCACGAAACACAGAAGATTCATCAATGCCGGATCTCGGATCTTATTTCTCTCTTCCGGCGAAAGGATTAAATTGGGGGAATTTACACAACTATAACGCAGTAGATATCGCGAATGTTTGCGGAGCTGAAGTTCTATCTTCGGCGGACGGCTTAGTCACGGAGCTGGGAACTCCAGAAGATAATAACGGAGGCTACGGAGGATATATTCTAATAGAGCATTCGAATGGGACTCGAACTCGCTATGCGCACCTCGGGAAAATCGAAATTGAATTAGGGGATTATATAAAGAAAGGAACAAAAATCGGAGAAATGGGAAATACTGGAACGGTTCACGGACCAACCGGATGCCATCTTCACTTCGAAGTATATGGGGCGCAAAACCCTTTCCGTAAAAGCTAGCCTTCTTCTTTGAACCGAAAAGTCCAAGCTTCCGCGAGATGATCCGCGGAAATTTTTTTACTATTTTCTAAATCAGCAATTGTTCTGGCGGTTTTGATAAGCCGGAAATATCCTCGCGGAGAAATTTTTGTTTTATCAAGGCCACTTAGAAATTTATTTGCATCCTCCCCCACCTCCGCTAAGGTCTCGGTCTGTTTCGAGCTCATCTCGGAGTTGGTTGATATTCCCCATCCGGCAAAACGCTGTTTTTGAATCTCTCTGGCATTTTCGACCCAAGCCCTAATTTTATCATTTTCCAACTCCACTTTTTTATCGTCGGAGCGAAGTTCCGAAACCTTTGCTCGAGACACTTTAACTTGCAAGTCTATTCTGTCGAGCAGTGGCCCGGAAATCTTCTTTTGATAACGAATTACTTCGTGCGCTCCGCAGCGACACTCCTTTTCGGGGTCTCCATAATAGCCGCAAGGGCACGGGTTCATGGCGGCAATCAGGGAAAATTTTGCGGGAAAAGAAAGTGATCCTTTTGCGCGAGAAACATGAATAACTCCATCTTCGATTGGTGAGCGCAGTGCTTCCAGTACGCTTCGTGGGAATTCCGGAAGCTCATCTAAAAACAAAACTCCTTTATGAGCTAGACTTGCTTCGCCCGGGCGCGGTTGTGGACCACCACCCACAATGGATATTAGGGATGCAGTTTGGTGCGGAGAGCGGAATGGTCTGGAGGTCACAAGTCCTCCGCTGCGAAGGCCAACCGCCGAATAAATTTTTGTAATCTCAATCGAATCTTCACGGGTTAACGAAGGCAAAATTCCAGCGAGAGATTTTGCAATCATGCTCTTGCCGGATCCCGGTGGTCCAACCATCAGCATATTGTGTCCTCCCGCGGCGGAAATTATAGCCGCGCGTTTGGCCTGAAACTGCCCCTTGATTTCAGAAAAATCAGAATAATATTTTTCGCTGGATTGCTTGTCATAAAATTCATGCGGCAGGAATTCCCTCTTCCCCTCTAAAATTTCTAGCGCATCTTTTAGCGTCTCTGCCGGAATAATTTTTATTCCGGAAACCGCACTTGCTTCATTGGCATTCTCGGTCGGTAAAATTAAAAATTCAAAACCATTTTGAGATGCCATCTCCGCAATATTCAGAGCTCCGTCAATCGGGCGAAGTCTGCCGTCCAAAGAAAGTTCTCCAGCAAAAATTATTTTAGAAAAATCATTTTGCAAAATTTGTTTGGTTGCAAAAAGATATCCAATCGCAATCGGAAAATCATAATGAGTTCCATTCTTTTTTATTTGTGCTGGGGCCAAGTTCACAGTGATTCGTCGGTTCTCTCTATTCGGAGGTTTTACGCCTAAATTTTTTAATGCGGAATTTACCCTCTCCTTCGCCTCGTTTACCGCCTTGTCCGCGAGCCCCACAATATTAAAAGAGTGGAGGCCAACATTTAAGTCGACCTCCACTTCGATTAATTTTGCTTGAATGCCTTCTAGCTCCGCTGAGTAAATTTTTGAAGGCATCGGATTTTTATTCTGCTAATTTGCAATTTTCACAGAGCGCTGATTCCGGCACAAGATCTAAAATTTTCTTTTCAATCTCAGCTCCACACTTTTCACATTTTCCATAAGTTCCTTTTTGGATTCTTGTGAGGGCCAAATCAACTTCGTTCAGGGTTTCCTTCAGGGATGCCTGGACTGCCAACTGGTCATTCATCTCTTCGGCTTCATCCGCTTCCTCCGACATATCACTTTCGACATCTCCGCCAAAATCCTTCGGAGTAGAATTTTCTATCTCCAACAATATTCTTCTTTTCTCTTGCTCAAGCTGCGATTTATATTTTTCTATTTCTTCATTTGAAAGCATGGAATAATTATATGATTCAAATATTTATCGCGCAACAGGCATGCGCGAAGCGCGCAACTTATAACGTGCGAATATATAACCTGTAGCTTGTAGTTTGTAACGTTTAAAGCCCAACCACAAAACTCCGCTTTATTAGGAATGAAGCCAGCTCAGGTGTACTAAAGTTCTGGCCATAGGGCTTAAGACCCATCAAGCAAATATTGCTCTCTAATAATCTTTGAGCTCTAGCATTGCCGTATTCCATGCTACAAGCTACACGATACATGCTACATGTCTATAATCCGGCAATAAATCCGGCAACAAAAAATAGCAAAATAAGGGCATTTTTGAGCTGATAAACAAAAATGTTTATCAAGAATTATATTTTAAAAACCCATTCGTCACGTAAATGCTGGGGTTTTCGGAAAATATCAAAAAAGTGTTTAGCGATTTACACTATTTTCTGATAAACACTTTTGTTTGTTTATTTTTTGATGTAAATCGCTAAACACTAATTTCCGGCAAATTTATTAGATCTATCGTAATATCCTGATTCATATAATAGATGCAATATCTTATAGGACTTCGGCACTTCCGGGCTATTTCCGACTTCCTCAATCCACTCCTCAAATTGCAGGCGCTTATTCCCAATTAAGGATTTATAAAACAGTGGAACGATAATATTTTTTAAGTTTCCAATCTCGCGTACAATTAGCATTGCCTGCGGGGCGCGATTATGTCCATCATATGATGTCGTTTTGTAAACATAGACTTTATTTTTAAGCCCAAGTTTATCACGAACAGCCTCGAGCAGTGCGGTATCTCTGTGGTGCATCTTTATTGAAAACGCCGGGACCTTGGTACCAGATTTTTTCCTAGGAGAAAAAGTAAAAGTTCCTTCACCCTCAGCTAGTCCCCGAATATAATCATATGAAATCATGTTAATGAAAAATTGATGTTTAGCGATTTACACTATAAAATTATAGTGTATGTTACACGGAGAAACAACCAGAAAATCGTCGATAGGGAAAATCGGCGAAAACATCGTCAGTGATTATCTTGAAAAAGAGGGATATGAAATTTTGGAGCGCAACATTCGGCAAAAGTTTGGAGAGATCGATATTCTCGCCAAAGACAAAAAGGGAACTCTTTGCTTCGTGGAGGTCAAAACAATTTTGGCCAGCTACTCCAAATTTTCCGGCCTCGAGCCCGAGGATAACCTTAGCCCAGCGAAGCTTCTTAAGATGAAGAAGATGGCGGAGTGGTACGCGAACAATCACGCGAAAGAGGTGGGGAAAGCCGGCTATCGAATCGATCTTGTTTGTGTGAAGTTGGCAGGCGAAGGGGATGCCTATTCTCGAGAATCCACCGAGATAAAACTTTATACAAATCTCTCTTAATATCTTTTTATTTCTTCTCTAGAGAGCCTTCCAATTTTAAGGGGTATAGCGGAATTATTTTCAGCTCGTTCTCCCGCTTTAGCGGGAGTGAAAATAATGAGCTATAGGTGCCTAGTCCAGCCAGAGGACGAGGACTCCGACCCCATAAAATTAGGAAGGCGAACAGGTTTGACAGAATTTCACGAAGATATATAATATGAAAGTTGTAAGACCACTCCCACCCGAGTGGATTTTTTACAAAATAGGGGGCGCCCCAAATAATTACGCAAAATTAAAAACTAAATAAGGTCGCACAAGAAGAACAGATAACTGATGACTATCAACTTATAACAAATACAAATCTAAAAAGTATTTTAAGTTATTAGTTATAAGTTATTAGTGATAAGTAATTAAGCTATGTTTGAAATAAAAGAATTAGGTAGAGCCCTGAAACAGGTTGCTGACGAAAAAGGTTTGGCGCCGGAGAAAGTTTTAGAAGCAGTTGAAGCAGCTCTCGCTGCTGCCTACAAAAAAGAATATAAAGAGAAAGGAGATATCGTTCGCGCGAAGCTCGACATGCAAACCGGCGAGATGAATTTTTGGCAGGTTAAATTAGTTGTCGATCCGAGTGAGGTTAGAATTATTACCGACGAAGAACTTTTGGCTGAGGCGGAGGCAGAAAAAGAAAAGGTGGCATCTGAAGAGGAAAAAAAGATTCCACGCTACAATCCCGAGAGACATATTTTTTTGGATGACGCCAAAAAAATTAAAAAGGATATTCAGCTTGGCGAAGAATTAATTTTCCCATTAGAAGTTCATGAAGACTTCGGAAGAATCGCGGCACAGATTGCTCGACAAACAATCGTACAGAAGCTTCGTGATTCCGAAAGAGAATCTGTTATTAAAGAATGGCAGGGAAAAGAGGGAACAATAATCAGCGGAATAATTCAGCGCTTTGACAGAGGAAATGTTTATATTGATCTTGGTCGCGCAACCGGAGTTATGTTTGCCAACGAAACTATTCCTGGCGAGCATTATCGAATGGGTGAGCGTCTTCGTTTCTTTGTTCTTTCCGTTCAGGAAGATACAAGGTTGCCGGGAATTGTTCTTTCCAGATCCCATCCAAGATTTGTTAGCAAACTTTTTGAAATGGAGGTTCCGGAAATTGCCGACGGCACAGTAGAGATAAAAGCGATAACTCGCGAAGCCGGAAACCGAACTAAGCTTGCAGTATTTTCTTCTGCAGACGGAGTCGACCCAATCGGGGCATGTGTTGGTCAGAGAGGGACAAGAGTCATGGCCGTTAATAATGAGCTCGGACAGGAAAAAATTGATATCGTTGAGTGGGACGAGGATCCAGAAAAATTTATTGTGAATTCTCTCTCTCCAGCAAAACCGGAAAGTGTTGAAATTCTAGGACCGCGCGAAGCCCGCGTTTATGTACCAGAAGATCAGTTGTCTCTCGCAATCGGTAGAGGGGGACAGAATGTCAGGATGTCCGCGAAGCTAACAGGGTGGAGAATTGATGTGAGGTCAAAGAACCGACCGGAAGAAGTTCAGGAAGGAGGAGTGGCCGAAGCTGTAGTTTCTGATGATGAGTCAGCCGACGGAGAATAATAAATTAAATAAAAGGTTAAATAAAAAAAAACATACCACACCCACTCTAATAACAGCGTGAACTCCGAAAGAGCACTCTATATATTAGGGCGGAGTGAACAAACTAAACATATGAATAGATTAAAAAAAGCACTGATGAGAGCGTTGCTGGTTGTTGGAGGATTCTTCGCAGCCGCAACGCCATTCGCCGCAAAAGCGAGTGAGGCCGATTTAATTCTTCCGGATTTTAGAACAGTTTCATTCATGGGAGTTAACGGACACAGTCTTCTTTTGTGGGGAGTTTTAATTTGTTTATTCGGAATGGGTTTTGGTTTCACGGTTTTTGTCAAACTCCGAAAACTCCCAGTACACAAAGCAATGCGCGAGGTTTCGGAATTAATCTATGAAACTTGTAAAACATATCTTATAACGCAGGGAAAGTTTTTGATATTGCTCGAGGCTTTCATCGGAATAATAATCATTACTTATTTTGGATATCTTAGGGAATTCGAAGCGCTTCGAGTTGTTATTATTCTTCTGTTTAGCGTCCTTGGTATTCTTGGCAGCTACGCGGTCGCTTGGTTCGGAATTCGAATTAACACCTTTGCAAATTCCAGAACTTCTTTCGCAAGTCTTCGAGGTAAGGCATACCCGATTTATGAAATTCCGATAAAAGCCGGAATGAGTGTGGGAACTTTGCTTATTAGCACCGAGCTTTTGTTGATGCTCGGAATCTTGCTTTTTGTCCCGAGAGATTATGCGGGCGCGTGCTTGATCGGTTTCGCAATTGGAGAATCTTTGGGAGCTGCCGCTTTGCGTGTGGCCGGAGGAATTTTTACAAAGATTGCGGATATCGGTTCTGATCTAATGAAAATCTTCTTCAAAATTAAAGAAGACGATGCTAGAAACCCGGGGGTTATCGCCGACTGTGTTGGTGACAATGCCGGAGATTCAGTTGGCCCAACCGCTGACGGATTCGAGACTTATGGTGTTACCGGAGTTGCTCTTATAACTTTTATTCTCCTTGCGGTCACTAGTATCGATATTCAGGCTCAGCTTTTGGTTTGGATTTTTGCAATGAGAATTCTTATGGTTGCGACCAGCGTTGTCTCTTACTGGATCAATCAAGGGATCGCCAAATTCCGCTATAAGAATTTGGATGAAATGAATTTCGAAGCTCCGCTCACAATTCTTGTTTGGATTACTTCCGGAGTATCAATAATAGTTACTTATCTTGCCTCATATTTCTTGATTCCTGAATTAGGCGATGGAACTCTCTGGTGGAAGCTCGCCTCTATAATTAGTTGCGGAACTTTGGCGGGAGCTTTAATTCCGGAATTGGTAAAATTCTTTACTTCTACCAAATCAAAACACGTAAAAGAAATTATCAGCTCTTCACGAGAAGGTGGCGCCTCTTTGAATGTTTTGTCTGGTCTTATCGCCGGAAACATGAGCGCCTACTGGATTGGTCTTTCGATGGTTTTACTTATGGGTGTCGCTTACGGAGTTAGTGCTCTTGGACTTTCTACTATTATGATTGCTCCGGCAGTGTTCGCTTTTGGATTGGTAGCTTTCGGATTTTTGGGATTGGGTCCGGTGACTATTGCCGTCGACTCTTACGGTCCGGTTACCGACAACGCGCAATCTGTATACGAGCTTTCAACTATTGAATCATTGCCGAATATTAAAGAGGAGATTGAAAAAGATTTTGGTTTTACTCCGGACTTCGAAAAAGGGAAGTGGCTATTAGAAGAAAACGATGGAGCGGGCAACACTTTCAAGGCTACCGCTAAACCGGTCTTAATTGGAACCGCAGTTGTTGGAGCGACCACTTTGATCTTCTCTATTATTATGGTTTTGACCGAAGGACTAAAACCTGAATTGGTTACCAACCTATCATTATTACATCCGCCGTTCTTGTTGGGTTTAATTACCGGAGGAGCTGTAATTTATTGGTTCACTGGAGCCTCAATGCAGGCAGTTGTTTCCGGTGCTTATCGCGCAGTGGAATATATTAAGAAAAAAATTAAACTCGATGATTCTTCTGTTAAGGCATCAACCGAAGATAGCAAAAAAGTTGTAGAAATTTGCACGCAGTTCGCGCAGCGAGGAATGTTCAATATCTTCATGGGCATATTCTTTAGCACTCTCGCGTTCGCGTCTCTCGAGCCATATTTCTTTATCGGCTATTTGATAGCTATCGCTACTTTCGGTTTGTATCAGGCAATCTTTATGGCTAACGCCGGAGGAGCTTGGGACAACGCTAAGAAGTTGGTCGAAACCGAACTTCACGAGAAGGGAACAGCCTTGCACGACGCCTCGGTTGTTGGAGATACTGTTGGCGATCCATTCAAGGATACGTCTTCTGTCGCCATGAATCCGATTATTAAGTTCACAACTCTTTTCGGATTGCTCGCAGTTGAGTTGGCGATTACTCTTTCTCGAAATACCAGCTTGATTCTTTCCGGAATCTTCTTCGTAATTTCGGTGGTGTTTGTTTGGAGATCGTTCTACTCGATGAGAATTAAACACGAGGCTTAATTCCTCACGGTGAGCAAGATGTAGCCAAAACACCCGCAAGGGTGTTTTGGCTTTAGAGGATTAGAAAAGATGAACCAAGCACACGGATGTACTCGGTTCATTCTGCTAGCAACCTTACACGAAGGCGCATCTTCCAATTATATTTAAAATGGATTAATATGAGTTTGTCGAAAATCATATAGTTTCTAGCAGAATGAATTTAATTCCAACAGTTATCGAAAAATCACAATATGGCGAACGCGCCTATGATATTTATTCTCGATTATTAAAAGAGAGAATCATATTTTTGGGCGGACCAGTTACGGATGACGTTGCCAATATCGTTATTGCCCAACTTCTATTTTTACAGCACGAGGATCCAAAAAAAGATATTTTACTCTATATTAATAGTCCGGGAGGATCAGTTACCGCTGGCTTGGCAATTTTAGACACCATGCAACACGTTAAGCCGGACGTTTCCACTATCTGCGTAGGAATGGCGGCTTCGATGGGGGCGGTTTTATTAAGCGCAGGGAAAAAAGGAAAAAGATTTGCTTTGCCAAATTCTGAGATTTTACTTCATCAGGTGATGGGAGGAGTTGAGGGCCAGGCAACCGAGGTAGAAATTACAGCCAGGCAGATTCTAAAAATTAAAGATAGGCTTAATCAGATACTCGCAAAGAATACCGGGCAGCCGATGGCCAAAATTGAGAAGGACACGGATCGAGATTATTATCTGACCGCTAATGAGGCTAAGGAATATGGATTGATCGATGAGGTGATTAAAGGGAAAAAATAAAAACAAAAATACCGCCACAAGGCGGTATTTTTTATATTAGGCTTGAAATTTTCCCCCAAAATACTATTATTACTAAATCGCAATTTGCGAATGCCCCTATGCGCTACCGGGGCAAGGCGGGTATCGTATAATGGCAATACCTCAGCTTTCCAAGCTGAAGCCAGGGGTTCGATTCCCCTTACCCGCTCCACAAAATAAAAAAAGTGCTCACTCGTTGGGCAAATTTTATTTTGTTCAAATTATGGGCAGGAGACCGAGTCGACGTGGGCTCATAATGGATGCGAGCTCGAGGACTGTGGACAACCTGTGGAGTAGTTTTCGCGCGCCAGCTCTATGCGAGGGCTTGCCCTGTTTATTCTAAATGTTTTCTAGGGGAGTCTGCCTAACGGTTGATCCCGCACCAAACCGAGCACTTGCCCCCCGAGTCACTTTGCTGGCTTGAAAGTTTTCGATATTATTCAGATTTTATAGAGCCCATTATTCCCTCTGGCTTCGCGGACAAGAAGGGGTGCTCGCTTGGTGACGGGGTTCAACCCCGTAGTAGATCTGGCACACGAGAATTCAAGCATTTTCTCTCCGAGAAAACGCAAGTGCCAGATTCACTACGGGGTTGATTTTTATAGTCATTTACATATAGAATATGAGGAACAAATGAGCCGAAAGAATAAATTTTATATTGGCTTTTCAATCATCGTAATTGCCGGATATGTGACCTATAAAGTCATCTTGGCATCAACTTTTGGCACTCCAAAAGATTTTTCCGAGGCTCGGGAAAGGGGAGCTTTAATCTCTCAAGAGATTGTTAACCTATCAAACGATCTAGGTGCTAACCTAAAAGAAATTAATAAATTGGATAAAGAAGGAGATCTTACAGCCGCATTGCAAAAAACCACAGAGCTTGCAACTAAAAGTATAGAAATAAGAAGCAAGGCCGTTGAGCTTTCTGGAGAATTAGAAAAAATGACATCTTCTTTGCCGAAGATAAAACAAGAAGAAGCCAAGCAGGCAGTCTTAGATTCGGTTAGTAATAGGTTGGCGCTCATTGGCCGTCTTATAAATTACAGTGATTATGTTTATCAACTCCTCTCGGTCTTGAGGGATAGATTTACCAATCAGTATGTAGAATACGGGAAAGTAGATTCTTTGATAGCTAAAATCAACGAAGAAGTCCAAGCGGTAAATTCTTTCAATCAGGAAGCAATTTCTGCGATGGAAAAGTTTGATAAACTGCAATAAAATAGTTTATAGTTCCTATTGCAGATTCGCGCATTTAGCTCTGGCTGCGCCAGACAGGCCAGCTGATTATCCGCCACCGCTAAAACTTTGGCGAGACAAAGAGCTCGAGCTTCAAATTGGCAGCGAGAAAGAAATAAATGCGCGTGTAGCTCAACGGTAGAGCAGACGTCTTATACACGTCCGGTTCCAGGTTCGAGTCCTGGCACGCGCACAACGAGGCGCATTTATTTATGGCGAGCGAACCAATTTTATGGGCTACGCTCATATACCTCGGCGGTCCCTGGTTCGAATCCAGGAATGCGCACAGCAAAACGTCTTCAATTTAGTAGGGAGGAGGGAGCGAAAATATATCTTCGTTTCCGACGACCGCCTTAAATTTATCGCTTTAGCGATATACACGTCCGGTTCCAGCGCCCGCCCCGCAAGATGCGGGGTGAAAGTCCTGGCACGCGCACAACGAGGCGCATTTATTTATGGCGAGCGAACCAATTTTATGGGCTACGCTCATATACCTCGGCGGTCCCTGGTTCGAATCTCCTCCTTCGGCGGACAGGCAGGAATGTGCACAGAAAGGAAGCCGCTCAGCGACGCCTTCTTATTTTGTTTGACAACAGCCAGCAATTAAGTTCTAATTGCGCAAGAAGGCAGTACTTTGAAAACTGCTTAATAAAAGAGGAGGTGTTCTTGTGTGGGACCCATATGCGGAATTTGAATCTACAACTCTACCAAACGGATTGACCATTCATGTGGCGCATTGGCCGAAGAGGTCTTGGGAGGCGGTCGGATTTTTGATCCACAGCGGAGCCGAAAACGATCCTGTTGGACTTGAGGGATTGGCTCATTTTGTCGAGCACACAGTTTCAGAGAACGCGGGCATTCCAAGAAAAGAAATCGAAGATTTTTTTGCCGATTGTGGAGGCGGAGCATCTCTTGGATCAACTGGATATCCGTCAACAAAATATGGATTTTCTGCGCCGACGACCAAGGCCACAATTAAAAAAGCCTTCGATATTTTCGGTGGGATGCTGTTATCAGCCAACATTAAGAAAGCTATTGAGCGAGAGAGGGCTGTTATTGTTGGAGAGTTTCATCGGCACTATCCGACGAAAATTCAAGTCGACATGGATATTCTGGCGCGCAAGGCGATGTACGCCAATCATTGGCTTGGTCGATTTGTTCGGCCGCTTGGAACTCCGGAGTCGATTCTTAAAATAGGACAGGATGATTTGCGGTCGTATTACGACAAGTATTATACCCCAGCCAACATTAGCATCGTTTGTGTTGGCGGCCTAAGCCTATCAAAAATTGCAGAATACATTTCGCAGAGTCCTTTTGCGGCAAGCAAGGAAGGACAGAGAACTCCCTTTCCAGGGCCGATAACAGATCTGTGGACTCCAACAAGCACGAGACACGTATTTACTATCTCCGACTTTTTATCTATGGATGAGAAGCAGAAGGTCGGAGAGTATAAAAGCATCGCAATTATTCCCGAGAGTATCAACCTCCGAGCCGTTAGTCTTTTTTGTGAGATGCTCAACCAGATACTTTTCGAGGAGATTCGAGAGAAGAGGGCGTGGGCATATGGAGTGCAAAGTTCGTTCTGCAACCTCCGCCAGTTCTCTGAGCTTAAAATAAGATGTAGTGGACTTGCAGTCCGAGCGATTGACGAGGTAGAGCAAGTTGTTGAATCTTGCCTCGAGTCTTTAGCGAAGAATGAGAGGCTGTTTAATAGGGTTAAGCGGCAAGAGCTGGCCAGGCTTCGGTTGATTGACCCAACTATTCGGAAAATCTGCGAAGGCGCCATCGACGACCTTGTAGATTTTGAGCGAATTATTTCTTACAAAGAGTTTGGCGACAATATTCGGCGAGCGACCATGGATGATATTCGTCAAATTTGTTTCCGACTCAAGCCAGAAAATAGATGGACATTAATCGTCAGGCCATGAAAATTATATTTAGAACTAAATCCCGCGGAAGCGGGATATTTTTTAAAGAAACACATTCACGGTTTATTTGACAAAAATAAGTATTTTTATTATAATATAACCAGAAATTCGAAACATCTTCCTCCTGCAATAGGAGCCGCAATAGATATCTCTGCGACATCTATTGCAGGAGGAAGGCCAATTCATGGCCAAGCGACGGTCGGTCGTTAAACAACTCCCGCCTGCGCCCACGGCTATGAGTAAAGCGATCTCGTTCGGCATGTTCGTAGTTATCCTCGGCATTTTTATGCCAGGAGTGCTCCATGCCTTGAGCGACTTCCTGCTCCAGTTCTTTTCTGCGGCGACATCTCTGTTAAAAACGTTGCCGCAGTAGACCAAGCTAGGCACCCTTCGGGGTGCCTTTTCCTTTGTCTTAAATATTTGGATGAGATGCGTTTGACCTTCTTTCGCTTAAAACGTAAGATTGAAAAAGTTTCTTTACATGATAAGGAGAAAAGATGCCGAGCAAGATAGATATCGACTTTGACGATATTCCTTGCGGATCAATCGTTTGGGTGGTTACCGAAGCAGGGAATGTTCAGTTGGCAGCACTAGACCCCAAAAACAGCATATTCGCAGTGGAACATCCTGACGGGAGAAGCATTTTCTGTTTCTTGGTTGGGTCAACTCTCGATGGAGTTCTCAAGATCGGGAAGATCTGTTCCGGATATCACCTATGGGCGATTTCCGGAGACAAAGAATTCACGTCGCCGAAGATTATCGCTATCAAGCCATCAAGCGAAGGCATCGGCATTGCGCTAAACATTTTTGAGCGCGCCGCGCACAGCATGAATATTTAAAAACCCCCACCCTCGTCCTCCGTAGTTTTATACGAAGGAGGGTTGGGGGCTTTATTTTATACAATTTTTATTTTGAATGGTTTCAACAATTCTTCAAATTCCTCTTTCTCTATCGTCTCTTTTTCAATCAACACCTCAGCAATCTTTTGCAAGGCCTTTTTATTTAGAGACAGAACTTTCGAAGCAGTGTCGTATGCATCGTGAATTAATTTGGAAACTTCGGAATCGATTTGCCGCGCAACTTCTTCGGAATAATTTCTCTCGGTAGTCATCTCTCTCCCAAGAAAAATCATTTCTTCGGTATTACCGAAGGTGACCGGCCCAAGTTTATCGCTCATCCCATATTTTGTTATAAGCTTTCTGGCGAGCGCTGTTGCTTCTTTTAAATCGTTTGACGCTCCGGTAGTTACATCCCCAAAGGTTAGTTTTTCGGAAACGAATCCTCCCAACATCATTGCGAGGTCATTCAAGAATTGTCCACGAGTTCTTAGGTGCCTATCTTCTTCCGGAAGTTTCAATGTGTAGCCACCAGCCATTCCGCGACTGATAATCGAAATTTTATGAACCGGGTCAGATCCTTTAAGTGATGCGGAGACAAGGGCGTGACCTCCTTCGTGATAGGCGGTAATTTCTTTTTCTCGCGCAGAGATAGTCCTGCTTTTTCTTTCCGGTCCCAATATTACTTTTTCGATAGAATCCAAAATCTCGCGTTGCTCAATAATTTTTTTGTTTTTTCTCGCGGTCATCAAGGCCGCTTCATTCATTAAGTTCGCTAAATCTGCTCCGGAAAATCCCGGGGTTCTTTGCGCAATTCTCTTGAAATCAACTCCTTCGACGAGCGGCTTTCCTTTGGAATGTATTTTAAGTATCTCCTCTCTGTCTTTTATATCTGGAAGATCTAGAACGACATGGCGATCGAAGCGTCCAGGCCTGAGTAGCGCTGGGTCTAACACATCAGGCCTATTGGTGGCGGCAATTACAATTACTTGAGTATCGCGATCGAATCCATCGAGTTCAACCAATATTTGGTTTAGGGTTTGTTCTCGTTCGTCATTTCCGCCACCCATGCCTGCGCCTCGCTGGCGGCCAACCGCATCAATCTCGTCGATAAAGATTATTGCTGGAGCCGCTTTTTTGGCAACCGCAAAAGCATCTCTGGTTCTTGAGGCTCCCACTCCGACAAACATCTCCACAAATTCTGAAGCCGAAATACTAAAGAACGGAACGCTCGCTTCTCCGGCGACAGCTCGCGCCAATAAAGTTTTTCCAGTTCCCGGAGGCCCGAACAAAAGAATCCCACGGGGAATGCGCGCTCCAAGATCTAAAAATTTCTTTGGATTTTTCAAAAAATCGACGACCTCAATTAATTCTTCTTTGGCCTCTTTGAGTCCGGCAACGTCCTTGAACGTAGTTTTATCCTTCCCAAAATTAGAGAGTCTCATATTAGATTTTCCAAAAGTAAACGCTTGGTTTACTCCCCCTTTCGCTTGCTTGAATAACATCCAAAGGAAGAACCCCATAATTAAAAGAGGCAGGAGTAGGGGCAATACGGTAGACATAAATATTTGAGATCCACTTTCGTCTTTTACATTTATTTCTACGGATCGCAGTTTTTCTTCGGAGACTCCAAAATTTTTAAGTGTTTGAGTTAGGCCAGCCTCCCCTTCTTTTTGAGTTTCAACGAACCCGCCATCTTTTAATGTGGCTTCGATTGTATCTCCGCTTACGGATATCTTCTGGATTTCTCCAGCCTCAATTTTCGAAGAAAGCTCGCTTAGGGTTATCTCTTTAACTTCTTTTGTGGTTCCGGTTATTTCGGCAAAAATTACCGATATTACAATCAGCGCAATGACCGCCCAAAGCATATTTTTAGAAAATGATTTCATTAATTTAGTATGTTAATTTAATTAAAGTTTAGACGAACGCAAGGCCATAAGCAAACAAATATTCAGCGGCAAGTAATTGTATTCAGCGAGCAAAAATTATATTTGGCCGGTTTCTTTGGGGGCATTTTCCTTTGCCTCTTTTTTGTGAAAATGCCGAGCAACTAGTTTGCCAAAGAAAAAATTAATAAGCAGAAAGGCTACCAACCCAACCACGAGTAATTGTTCTATCCGGTTAAACACACTTTTGGCTTCAATGGCCGTAAATCCAGAAGAAAGGCCATATGTTAGTCCAGCGATAACTATCACCGAACTAAATATTGCGAGCAGGGAAGTTTTGATGAACTTTCTAAGCGGCATATCTGCCCAGCCTGCAGAAAAAATTATTGTAAACGTCGATGAGGGGATATATTTGGAAAGAAAAACCCATTTGGCCCCATACCTTTCAAGGTGATCGGCAACGTCTTTAGCTCTCGGTATTTTAGAATGAATTTTTTCTCCAAATGGAGTTCCGCGCAGCTTTTTCCCCATATAGTACCAGGCCAGGTCGCCGCAAATATCTGTGAATACCACAAACGCAAATAATCCAGCAATCGTTGAGAATTTAAATTCCTCCTGGAAAGCAAGCCAAAAGGCAGAAAAGGAAACCGGATTTCCGATGAGTATTATTGAGAGAAAAAGCCCCGGGTAGGTTAGTAGGGGGTAATTATCTATTAAATTAGTAAAAAAACCGGAAACGTGTTCCATA
>CAZTBQ010000008.1:0-19006 GCA_964612445.1 uncultured Candidatus Saccharibacteria bacterium
CGCCTCTCTGATCGCGCAACAATCAACACTGCTCTCAATTTATTTTCCACAGACGTCACATCCG
The DNA here is from genome assembly GCA_964612445.1 of uncultured Candidatus Saccharibacteria bacterium. Taxonomy (GTDB): domain Bacteria; phylum Patescibacteriota; class Minisyncoccia; order UBA6257; family 2-01-FULL-56-20; genus JAHFLJ01. The sequence continues at coordinate 65 of CAZTBQ010000008.1, forward strand.
GATTCATGGGTACATCTACAATTGTATATATTTCTATCCCAGACACATCTCCAACTTGTGCTAATTTAGGTCTTCCAACACTCGCAACATCTTCATATATATACAATTGTGTAACAACTGCTAATCTTCGAAAAACAGATGGTACTGGCTGGATTCCAGTTAACTTCAACCGTATCTCCTCCAATTCTCCCATATCTCAATTACCCATAGATCCACAAAATACAACTTCAACTAAATACTATACCTATGTAACCGGAGGATCTTGGCAGCTTGCAGTTAAGATGGAATCACAAAAATACCAAGCCACCGCATATACCTCAGGTGGAGCTGATCCTTCTACTTACACAATTGGCAACAACCTAACACTAGCTCCATTTGTTGGTGGACTTGTGGGCTGGTGGAAATTTGATGAGGGCGGCGGAGCGACCACGGCGGATTCAAGTGGATTCGGAAATAGCGGAACATTATATAATTCTCCGACGTGGGGCATTGGAAAAGTAGGTAGCGGGTCATTAGTATTTAATAATTCCAATACATATATTCAATTGGCGACCAGCACTCAACTAAGAGTTAAGAGCAAAACGGTTTCGTTTTGGGCAAATCCAGTTAGTACGAAAACTTATAATATGATTTTGGGATCGCCTAGCGGAAATTATTACGTTACATTTTCTGGATCAAATAAAATGTTTGCCTCTTATGTTAACAATAGCACAGTTCAAATAGCCAATGTTATTGCCGACGGAGTAGTTTCGACTGGAATTTGGGGACATTATGCTTTCGTGTTCGATGTAAGCGGGGAGAATGTGGCAGTTAGCGCATATAAAAACGGTGCTTTGGTTGGGTCGCAGTTTAGAGCCGATGGATATTCGTCTGCGATAGCGACAACTTTTTATCTTGGAGCGTATATTCCTAATGATAATGTTTTTAACGGGGCATTGGACGATATAAGATTTTATAATCGTGCTCTTTCCGCGGCAGAAATATCTGCATTATACAACGCAACGAAATAACTTTGCGCCGTTGCGGGGATTGGCCGTTTTCGTTATTATAGAGCTACAAAACAATGCTTAACGAAAATACCGAATTTAGCTTGCCAGAGGTTGAAAAAAAGGTTCTAGAATTCTGGAAAAGAGATAAAGTTTTTGAAAAAAGCTTATCAAAAAGGAAGGGAAAGAAGGAGTTTATTTTTTATGAAGGCCCCCCAACCGCAAACGGTAGGCCGGGAATTCACCACGTTTTAGCTAGATCATTTAAGGATATAATTTTGCGCTACAAAACAATGCGCGGGTTTTATGTTCCGCGAAGGGCTGGATGGGATACTCACGGACTTCCGGTTGAAGTGGGAATAGAAAAAGAGTTAGGAATAAAAAACAAGCGAGACTTGGAGAAGTTTGGCATTAATTTATTTAACGAAAAAGCCAAAGAATCTGTTTGGAAATATAAAGATGAGTGGGAGAGGCTTACGGAAAGGATGGGGTATTGGCTAGACATGAAATCCCCATACGTAACCTACGACAACACTTATATCGAAAGTCTGTGGTGGATTTTTAGTGCAATTGCAAAAAGAGGATTTTTGAAAGAGAAACATAAGATAGTCCCATATTGTTCTCGTTGCCAGACAGCTCTTGCGAGCCATGAGATTGCTCAGCCCGGAGTTTATAAAAAAGTTCCGGATCCTTCGGTTTATGTAAAGCTTCAAGTATTGGGAGCGAATCACAAAAATGAATATATATTAGTTTGGACCACGACTCCGTGGACTTTGCCATCAAACATGTTCGTTGCTGCCAGCCCGGAGTTAACTTATACAAAATATAAGGTTGGAAATGAATATGTCTGGTCATATAGTGTTCCGCCAACAACTCATGATAAAAACGGCAAAGAAGTTTTTGCCGAAGCAGTAGAAAAGATTTCCGGAAGCAAATTGATCGGTTTGTCTTATAGGCCGCTATTCGATGTTGCCAAGAAAGACAAAGAGAAGATGTTCAAGGTTCTTGCGGCCAATTTTATTTCAACGGAGGATGGAACCGGTTTCGTGCATATCGCGCCGGCATTCGGAGAGGAAGACTTTCAGTTGGTTGCGGAAAACTTTCCGGATATAGATTTGCTGTCGACTATCGACGACGAGGGACGAGTAGTAGCTGGGCTTCCTGGAGAGGGAAAGTTTATTAAAGAGGCAGATCCGGATATTTCGGCAGATTTGGTTGGCAGAGGACTGATGTTCTCTTCTGGAAAAATTGAGCATGAATATCCATTTTGCTGGAGGTGCAATTCTCCACTTATATATTTCGCTCGCCGATCATGGTTTTTGGAGGTCAGTCGATTGCGCGGCGCCCTAGCCAAAGAAAACGAGAAGATATCTTGGGTTCCAGCTCATATTAAAGAAGGAAGATTTGGAGAGTGGTTAAAAGAGGCGAAGGATTGGAATATCTCGCGAGAAAGATATTGGGGCACTCCGCTTCCAATTTGGAGATGTAATGATTGCGACGAAATCAAAGTTATTGGCTCAGTAGAAGAGATAAAGGAGCATGATTATTATCAAAATACATTTTATCTTATTCGTCACACCGAAGCCGAAGGTAATGTTGAAAAAATAATTGCCAGCGGAATTGAGGTTGGGAAAAATGTTTCTCCTCTGACTAAGAAGGGTATGGTTCAGGCTAAAAAGGCGGCGGCTAAACTTAAGAAGGAAAAAATCGATGTAATTTACGCATCGCCGATGGTTAGAACTTCGCAGGTTGCGCGCGAGATAGCTGCGAGCACTGGAGCAGAAATTATTTTTGATAATCGTTTAGTTGAAATAAACACGGGAATATTTAATTGGAGACCGATAAAGGAATATCGAGCATTCCATGGTCAAGGAGAAGAAAGATTTACCAAGACTCCTCCGGGTGGAGAAAATATCTCGGATGTATCCAGGAGGACGATGGAATTTATTAAAGAGATCAATTCCAGACATAAAAATCAGAAAGTGGTAATTGTCAGTCACGGAGATCCTCTTTTGACCTTGAGTCTTGGGATGAACGGTCTACCAATTAAAAACTTTTTAACCGCCAAGGAATTTGCGTTGGGAGAGATTAAAAAAGAGAAGTTTTATTCTTTGCCGTTAAATCGTTCAGGGAATTTAGACCTACACAAGCCGTATGTAGATGATATTGTTTTGGCTTGCGATAAATGTGGCGGCAAGGCAAATCGAGTAAAAGAAGTTGCAGATGTTTGGTTTGATTCTGGAGCGATGCCTTATGCGCAGAATCATTTTCCATTTAAATATTCTAAAGGGAAAAACGTTTCTTTGGCTGAAGCCAACAAATTGATGTCGAAGTTGGAATTTCCGGCAGACTATATTTCCGAGGCCATGGATCAGACTAGGGGTTGGTTTTATACGTTACTTGCGACATCTTCTTTGTTGGGCCACGAAGCTCCATATAGAAACGTGATTTGTTTAGGGCTGATTAACGACAAAAATGGAATAAAGATGAGTAAATCCAAAGGAAACATTGTTGACCCTTGGTTACTTGCGGACAAGTATGGAATGGATGCGATTAGGTGGTATTTTTATGTGGTTAATCCTCCGGGGGAGTCTAAGAATTTTGACGAGGCTGAGGTTTTGAAAATTTATAGGAAATTCCATTTGCTATATTATAATTCTTTTGTTTTCTATAGAACTTATGCAAAGGGCGGCGCTTCACGGCAGATTAAGCAATCTAGGAATACATTGGATAAGTGGATTTTGATGAGACTTAATCAGGCAGGGTCAATCGTTGGTGAAAAAATGGATAAATATGATGTTCGGGAAGCTGCTTTGGCTCTCGAGTCGTTTGTGGAGGACTTATCAAAGTGGTATATCCGAAGATCGAGGAGGCGATTGCAGAAGCCAGAAACTAAACAAGAATATTTAGAGGCTTCGGCAACATTAGAGAAGGTGTTAATCTCACTTTCAAAATTATCCGCACCATTTATTCCATTTTTCTCCGAGGCCATTTTCGGTGCGGTTAAAAAGTATTCCGGAATAAAATTAGAGTCTTCGGTGCATCTTTCCGACTGGGATAAATTTAAATCTTTAACCACAAAAGAGCTAGAGTTTATTTCGGCGATGGAGCAGGCGAGGAATGTGTCTAGTTTGGCACTTGCCGAGAGGGCCAGCGCAGCATTAAAAGTTCGCCAGCCATTGGCAAATCTGTATTTAGGAGAGGCTGTCTACAAGTCGCTATCAAAATATAAGGAGTTGGCGTCGATTGTAAAAGACGAAGTGAATGTGAAAAATATCGCTCTCAAAAAAGAACTTGGAGAAAAAGTGGAGTTGGACAAAGTGATAACCGCCGAGCTGAAAGAGGAGGGGCTAATTAGAGAGTTGGTGCGTGGCGTTTCGGAGCTAAGGCAGAAGGCTGATCTTAAGCCAGCGAATAAGGTCTTGCTGGTAGTGGATTCTTCGCCGATGATTTCCGAAATTCTCGGTAGGTGGCAGAAGTTTATTTTGAAGGAGACCGGAGCAGTTAAAATAATATTCAAAAAAGAAAATAAGTTTTTGGTCGAGACCGAAATAAAAGCCGAAGAAGGAGTAATCTGGTTGGCGATTAGAAAAAGTTAAAGCTTCTAACCAAATAGGGGAGTTTTTAAATTCTAACTATTTTTTGAGTTATTTCGTCTTCGATCGGAGTCGCTCGCGGCTTTGGCTCAATTTCTATTACAACCGTGGACATATCATCTCTTTTCGCGCGTAGGTGTTTTTCTCCGGTTTCAGGGTCGAGTTCTTCGCTCCTGTCCCTTGCCGCCCTAACTAATCTTGTCGATATGCTTTTAGCCGGTAAATCTTCATTCGCGATTGCTTCTATCTCTTCGGTTGTGAGGTTGTCGTGAATTCCGTCACTGGTAATGATTATCTTATCTCCGGCGGATAGCTCAATAATGTCTGTTCTGACCACGGCGCCATCTTCTCGCCCAAGATAATTAGATATTGTATTCCGCGTCTTAAATGCCGCCACTTCTACGCCGCTTAAATCATTAATTGATTTGACTCTGTCGAGTTTTTCTTCAAGATGCTTGATTTCTTCGGGCGGAACGCCGAGTGCTTTTAAGGCATGGTCATCTCTAGTTAACTTTTTGAGTTTTCCGGCGGAAAGCATATAAACCCTACTATCTCCGGCGTTCGCTATAATTGCAAACATTTTTCCTTCGGGATTTTCGAATAATTTAACCACCGAGGCGGTTGTCCCCATTTTTCGCTTAGATGGATCCTCTGTTGCTTCTTTATAAATTTGAAAGTCGGCGTCTACAAGTTTGGCGCTTAGTTGTTCGGCAATTTGCTGTGGGTGCACGGCTTTCCGCTCATTTGAGATTTCAATTGCTTTGCTGTTTCTTTCTAAATTTTCTTTAGCCATGCTGGAGGCAACTTCTCCAGCGGAATGCCCGCCGACACCGTCAAAGATTGCAAAGAGTAAATCTTCCTTGCTCGCGAATATCGCATCCTCGCTAGTGGGGCGTCCTTCTTTGGGGATTCCAAATTCACCGAATTCGATTCGAAGTTTTTTAATTCGTTCTTTGTTTTCCGGCGATTCACTATTTGGCGGGACTCTATTCTCAATCATTTCTATAATAGTCCGAGTTTGGCCTTAACCTTCTTTATTTTTTCCGATGCTATTTTCAGAGCCTTTTTGTTGCCAGCAGAGAGAGCGGAAGCCGACAACTTTTTATTTCTTAAGATTGCTTTCTTGTTTTTCCTAAATTCGGAGAAATAGTTGGATATTAAATTTGCCAAGCCAATTTTTAATTCAGAATAATTCATTCCGGCGAATTTCTTTTCGAGATCCGGGATTAATTCTCCGCTTAAAGAAGAATAGATTCTAAGAAGATTGCTGATTCCCGGTTTTGCAATTGTGTCGTAGCGAATTACAGACTCGGAATCGGTCGTGGCGCGCATAACTTTTTTGTGAATTTCTTCTGGTGAGTCGTCAAGGAAAATGCATCCGGCTGGACGGGACTTACTCATCTTTTTTGAAGGATCGTCCAGGCTCATTACTCTCGGGGCCTGAGTTAGGAGAGGTTGTGGTTCTACGAAAGTATTTCCGCCTGTCCGGCCAGGAAATTTTGCGTTAAATTTTCTGGCGAGAGTTCTGGCGAGTTCGAGATGCTGAAGTTGATCATCTCCAACTGGAACAAATTTTGCGTCATAAAGAATTATGTCTGCAGCCATTAGGACGGGGTAAGTGAATAGCCCAACATTGGCAGTCTCTTGTTCTCCGCCCTTGTCTTTAAATTGGGTCATCCGGCGCAACTCTCCCATCGGAGTTATGGTGTTTAAAATCCAGGCGAGCTCGCTGTGCGGAGGAATTGCGGATTGTAAAAATAAGGTTGATTTTTTGGATTCGACACGCTCACCACGAGTTGGGTTAAGTCCGGCAGCCAAATAGTCGGCGGCGAGTTCGGTAATTTGTTTATTTTTTTCCTTTGGCAAAAAATCTTCGGTCATGGAGTGAAGGTCGGCTATAAAGAAAAAACACTCATATTTATTGGTGTTTTGAAGGGCAACAAAATTTTTAAGCGCGCCCAAGTAGTTGCCAAGATGAAGTTTCCCGGTTGGTTGAATGCCTGATACTAGAATTGGCTTTTTCATGGCTCAATTTTAGCACTTCGGGAGCGGCGATGCCACTTTTGGTGTTTACCCCGTAGTAGATCGAGTACTACTGATTTATTTACTCAATCTTCCAAGGGGGGGGCAGATTTCTTATCTTGATAGGTTATCGTGAACTTGTTGATGATAATATCAAAAAGGGAACAAGCGCTCGATTCACTACGGGGCTTAAAAAAGAGAGCCGGTTTTTTCGGTTGATGCCGGTTTGTCGGATGTTTTGCCGAAAGAGATTTTGTCTACGTCTCCAGTTCTTTTGTTCGGGACTAAGAGTTCTTTGTTGCTCAAGTATAGGTCATATATTCTTTTGGTTAGTTCAACATCTTTCAGGCAGTATGTTTTAAGTTCTTCGATTCGGCCATCTTTGAATAGAGTAATAGCCTCTGATCCATGTCCGGTTTTTGCTTCACCAAGGTTTGCTTCCGCTAAGCGACTAAGACTGACTCGGCTTCCGGTCGCGAGCTCAATCTCCTGTAATAAATCAACCCTTTCTTTCTCCCAGAGATTTAATTGCTCTCGGTCTCGGAGTTTTTGAAAATATAAATTTAGAACCGGAATATCATATCGGTTACTAGAGAAGCCAACGATTCTAACATCTCCCTTAAAAAGTTCGGCGAGCTTGTCCATCTCGGACTCTTCGTAACAAAAATATCTATCTTGATTATAGGAATAAACTCCAACTACGGAGATTTTTAGCGCCTCATAATTATCCCAGCCAACATCCGGATCGGTAAAGAAGTTGGAAGTTTCTATGTCGAAAACAAGAGTATCCATTGGGCGTATGGTATATAGAAGTTTGACCTAAGTCAAACTTCTATGTGTAACCTATAACTTGCAACGTGTAGCGTATAAAAAGTTACAAGATACACGCTATACGCTACAAGACTATTTATTCCAGAGCTAATTTAATTATTTTTTCAGTTTCTTTCGGGCCGGAGACGGGGATACAGGTAATTCCTGCCTTTCTGGCTGGGGCGTCATTTCCTCCGGGGTAGAAGGCATCGCCGATAAAGACGGCGTCTTTTTTATTTATATTGAGCTCTTTCAGAATTTTTTTAACGCCGTAGGCTTTGTCTATCCCTTTGTGGGTTATATCTATAGAGGTCAGCCCTCCCTTTTTTAGCTCAAAATTTTTAAGATATTTTTTTAAGAAGATAATATATTTTGTTCTTAGGTCGCTATTTGCATTCCATTTCTTTTTTTTGCTTACCGGAGCAAGTTGTCCAATTGCCGACATGGTTATTTGGGTTTTTCTATCTTCAATTATTTTTCCATAAGTTTTTTGGGGTCTTTGATAAATTGGAGATTGCTGTAATTTTGTAAAAGCTGCGAGAATCAGGCTTTTCTCTTTAGCCGAAAGAGTCTCTTCGTAAATTTTTTTCCACGAAGAGGTGGAGCGGGTATAAAATGCTGTGGAGTTGGTTGGGAATAGGGTTAAATTACTTAAGAAATTCCCCTTGGTTTTTAGTTTGGAGAGAAACTGTTTTTTGAATTGGTCGAATTTTCCGCCGGAGATTACCGCAACCTTTTTATTTTCTAGCAGGGCAGATATAAGCCTTGCAGTTTTTGGCGACATGGCAGATTTGCTTTCGGTTAGAGTCCCGTCGAGGTCAAAAATGAAAAGTTTCTTGGCTGATAGATTTTTAAACATTGCGCTTGATTATCTTTCCAATTTTTTTAAGTTCGGATTGGTGGATTGGTTTGGCATTTTCGCCAAAAAACTTTATACAGACGCTTTTCTTGTTGGCGCTGGTAAAATACGCTCCGCCGGTTGCTCCGGTTCTCTCGAGGAGAAAAGCGAATAATTTTTCACTAATCTTCCCGGACTTTACCAGGGTCACTTTCTCGCTTGCGGCCAATAGGGTTTTTATTGCGTTTTGGTAATGATGTCTGGCGGAGGGGCTGGCGTAGCCAAGAATAATTTCTCCTTCGCCGAAGTGGCGACCAAGAGAATCAAAAATTCGCTCAGCAAGAGGCCTGGCAAATTCTTTTTCTAGTAAATAACAAACTCCTTTTTGAGAGGAAGACTTCATCTGTTAAATAGTAACCAACAACTAGTTAATAGCCAATAGGGGTTGAGGGTGGACCCCATAGTGAATCGGGCACCTGCTTCTCGAAATTGTTGATGGCATCCGACGTATTCGAGTACGGTGGGCGCAAGCTGTAAAACTTATGAATTTTTTGTAAATAAAGCAGAAAGTCGGTTGTGCCCGATCTACTACGGGGTGGAAAATGCCCCCAAATTGGATTACAATTTGAGGAGATGTCCAAAAAGAAAAAGAAATTAAAAGAGCAGCAGGCGGCTAATAAGAAACAATTTGCTTCCGATATTCCACAAGAGGGCAAGCTTCATCCGCACACATGGGAAAGCATTTGGGGGTTAGTTTATGCGGGAATAGCCATTATTCTTGTACTTTCCGGATTTGATATGGCCGGGCCAGTCGGTTTATTTTTTAAAAATGTTCTAACCAAGCTGTTGGGAATCGGATATTTTTTGGGCCCACTAATTTTATTCATTCTTGCCGGAGTCTTTTTAACTTCGCGGAAGAGAAGATTTGTTGGGATTACCTCAATGGGCGCGGGGTTGGCCATTTTTTCTATTTTGGGACTTATCGATATCTTCGCGCCAGCGAAGGGTGGATTCATAGGTTTGACTTTGGGGGCGCTGAAATATCCCTTCGGCAACGTGGCGTCCGCGATAATTAATTTTATTATTTTATGCGCCTCTGCTTTGGTTGTTTTTAATGTTCCTTTGAAATTTAATAGAAAACCAAAAGATGAAGAAATAGAAATTCCGGATAGCGATCCGGAAGAGGAGGAGATCGAGGAAATTTTAGAAGACGACGAGGAGGAAGAAGAAAAAACGGTAGAGGATAAAAACGAAGACGTTGAACCGAAGATTGCCGAACAACCAAAATTCGCGCTTTTTTCCGCAAAGAAAGCCAAGGCGCCGCAGGTACAGCTGAAGGATTATACTCCGCCGCCACTGTCGTTGTTGCAATCGTCAACTGAAAAGCCGACGACCGGAGATTTGCGCGCAAACGCAAATATTATTAAACGAACACTTGAAAGCTTTGGCATCCCAGTGGAAATGGGAGAGATAAATATTGGACCAAAAGTAACCCGATATACTTTGAAGCCGGCTGAGGGCGTAAAACTTTCTAGAATTACCGCGCTGGGCCAGGATATGGCTTTGGCTCTTGCGGCTCATCCAATCAGAATCGAGGCTCCAATTCCTGGAAAGTCATTGGTAGGAATAGAGGTTCCGAATAAGACCGCTGCCTTGGTAAGACTTGGGAGTTTGATGAATTATGATGATTTCCAGAATGGCGCGGCGTTAAGTTTTGCAATCGGAAGAGATGTGACCGGAGAGCCAATTTTTGGAGATATTCAGAAGATGCCGCATTTGCTGGTCGCTGGAGCAACCGGCAGTGGAAAGTCTGTGGTTATTCATTCGATTATAACCTCTCTTCTATATAAGAACGGGCCATCTGCCTTGGGTATGATTTTAATTGATCCTAAAAGAGTAGAACTTTCTGCTTATGCCGGATTGCCACATTTGATTAGTCCGGTTATTACCGAGAATAAAAAAGCGATGGGCGTATTTAGATGGGCATTGCAGGAGATGGATAGACGATATGAACTTTTGCAAAAAGCAGGGAATAGAGATATTAAGAGTTACAACGCGGGACACAAAGAAGAGCCTCTTAGGAATATTGTTATAGTAATTGATGAAATGGCAGATTTGATGAGTACTTATGGGAGAGAGGTTGAAGGATCGATTGTGAGACTAGCCCAGATGGCTCGCGCTACCGGAATCCATTTGATCCTTTCCACGCAGAGACCGTCAGTCGAGGTCATTACCGGTTTAATTAAGGCGAATATTCCGAGCCGCATCGCCCTTCAAGTTGCGAGCCAGATTGATTCCAGAACAATTTTAGATACCGCTGGAGCAGAAAAACTTTTGGGTGGTGGAGATTTGCTGTTTATGAGCGCCGAGCTTTCTAAGCCGCGCAGAATTCAGGGCGCGTATATTACCGAAGGAGAAATAAATAAGGTTGCAGACTTTATTCGCGAAAATAATAGCATGATTGTTGATGCTCCTACTGCGGATGGCGCAGTGGCGGTTGAGGGGTCGGATCCAATAGCGCAAATTAACGCATCCATTCCTCAAAAGGATATTTTCTCGGAGTACCTTGAAGATGACTCGGATGAGTTATATGATGAGGCCGTTACGGTTGTGGCCTCTGCGCAAAAGGCTTCCGCTTCTTTGCTTCAAAGACGATTGCAAGTTGGATATTCCAGGGCTGCAAGGCTTATGGATTTAATGGAGGAAAAGGGGGTTATAGGGCCGGGCAACGGCGCTAAGCCAAGAGAAGTTTATGTGGAGAAGCCGGCGGAATAAAGGGACGCGCAAGGCGCGCCATAATACCAATATACGAATTGTACAAATGATACAAATAGATGCGAATGACGATAACTTATAACCGGCGAACAAGAAGAGGAGAAAAATATATAAATATAAAATGGAAAAAGATGGATTCAGTGTTTTTTTCGCAGAAAAACTGAGAGATAAAAATTTTACCCTAGGCAAGCTTGCCGAGGTTTCCGGAATTTCCGTGAGAAATCTAGAGAGCTTATTAAAAGGAGATTTTAAAAATTTGCCAGCGGCGCCATATCTGCACGGCTATTTTATTAAGATTGGGGAAGTTTTGGATTTTGATGGTGAAGATATATTCAAAAAATGGAAAGGCGAAGCTCAAGAAGAGATGAAGAGTTCGGGTCCTCAAGATAAACTTCCACACAATAGATTCTCCAGGAGGCCGATTGCTAAATATTTTTGGCTGGGACTTTTCGGAGCCTTGATAGTAATTTATTTAGTTTTACAGTTGCCGCGTCTATTGGGGTTGCCGGAAATTGTGATTAATAATCCAAGAGAACCTAGGATCATGTACGGAGAAGAAAAAATTGTTGTCAGCGGAACGGTATCTAACGCAAATGAGATATATATAAACGGTGAGAGAGCTGAAATCCAGAACGGCGCATGGCAGAAAGAAATTGTTTTGTTTAATGGAATGAACAATGTGGAAGTGACCGCGCGAAAATTCTTAGGAGGAGAAACAAAGGCGGCCAGAGAGATTATTTATGAGAAACCGCCAGAATTGCCGGTTCATTCAACCTCGACAAGCGCAACTAGTACGGAGGAGTAATGTGGCGGCTTAGCCATCATTAATTTGTAAATTGGCAACGATACCCCGCCAAGGATGCGGGGTTGCCAATTTCTAAACTCACTTCGTTCGTCAAGAAATTTGGTAATTTAAAACTAGTGGTTTTCTGTTATAATGGTTAGGTGATATATAGCCTAACGGGAAAAGTAAAAAAAGTTTTTAATGCATTTGTTGCCTTTGATATTCATGGAGTTGGCTTTAAGGTTTTTATGTCCGAGAAAGATCTCAAGGCTTTAAGCGAAAATGCTGAGTTGGAGATTTTTACTCATTTGCACGTTAAGGAAGATGCTTTGGATTTATATGGATTTTTGTCGCCAAAGGAACTTTCATTTTTTGAGCTTCTGATTTCGGTTTCCGGAGTGGGGCCAAGATCGGCGCTTTCTATTTTGGATGTTGCGGAAATAGGGAAATTAACCGCAGCGATAGTGGAGAACCGTCCGGATCTTTTGACTCAAGCTTCCGGAATAGGAAGGAAGACCGCCGAAAAAGTTATTATTGAACTTCGTGGGAAAGTCGCCACATTGCAGTCCGAGGAGATTGTAAAATCGATGGAGTCGGATGGCGATTTAGTGGAGACCCTTTCTTCTTTGGGTTACAGAAAAGAGACTGCGCGGGCGGCGCTTTCAAAAATCTCAACAGAGGTTAAAGGCTTGGAAGCTAGGCTCAAAGAGGCGCTTAAAATATTGGGTGGGAAAAAATAAAACAACAATAAATACATGTTAGAAAAAATAAAAAGGCTGCCGATAATTTCTTGGATATATAAGTTGCCTGTATTTTTAAAATTGTATCATGTGGCGCTCGCAATCGCGGGGGCTTTGATTTATAGATTCCCAAGCCGGCATATCAAAGTAATTGGAATAACTGGGACTAAGGGAAAGAGCACTGTGTTGGAAATCATAAATTCTATTTTGGAGTGCGCGGGAAAGAACACGGCTTTGCTAACTTCGGTTAGAGTTAAGATCGGCGATAAGTCGAAAAAAAATATGACCGGGAATACTATGCCGGGCAGGATGTTTATTCAGAGGTTCCTGAGAAGAGCTGTCGGCGCGGGCTGTGAATATGCTCTGATTGAGGCAACTTCACAAGGAGTGGTTCTTTATCGTCACCTATTTATTAACTGGTTTGGGGTTGGCATTACAAATATTCATCCGGAGCATATTGAATCACATGGTTCCTTCGAAAAATATCGAGAGGCAAAGCTTTCCTTTCTTCATTACGCAGGGATGCAGGGGTCTCCGGTATTTCTGAATGGGGAAGACCATAATGTCGGTTTTTTTGAAAAAGAATTAAAAGAAAATGAGGTGATAATTTATGATACAGAAAATCTTCCGGATTTTTCGCAAGAAGTTTATAAAATTTTACCGGGCAAGTTTAGCAGAGAAAATATCGCGCTAGCGATGGCAATTTGCAGAAAAATTGGAATTCCCGAAGAAAAAATAATTGAAGGCATAGAAAAATTTAAAGGAGTGCCGGGCCGAGTAGAGTATGTTCAGCGAGAACCATTTGCGGTGGTTGTTGATTACGCGCACACTCCGGATTCTTTGGAAGCAATATACAAAACTTTAAAATTGGGGTTATCGGCTCGTCTCGATGAGACAGCGGCGAAGCGGGATAAAAAATTAATTTGTGTTTTGGGATCTGCCGGCGGAGGGAGAGATAAATGGAAGCGGCCCATGATGGGACGAGTCGCGGCAAAATATTGTGATTTAATAATCTTGACCGATGAAGATCCTTACGAGGAAAAACCGGAAGTAATTTTGGAAGAAATCAAAACCGGAATTCGTGAAGCAGGTTTTGATATGGAAAATGTTTTTGAAATTTTAGATCGAAGAGAGGCAATTTCTTTGGCGGTAAGATCTGCCGAGGCTGGAGATGCAGTTATTTCTACGGGAAAGGGAAGTGAGTCTTGGATTCATAAAGCAAAAGGAGAAAAAATTCCATGGAACGAGCGAGAGGTTTTTGAGGAGGAGCTGAAGAACATTAAATAATTCAAAATCGGATTAATGTTTTAAAAATGGAAAACCCCGCTTGCGCGGGGTTGGTTTTTTGGAATGTGCTGTTTGCGAACTAAACTAGAAGAGCGAGAGGTTGGCCGAGCGAACGGCCCGGCGGATGGGCTTCGGCTTCACCCTCCGGGCTTCCGGCGGAATGAATTCCGGGCCGCCCCCGCACCCTTCGGTGCAGGGGTAGGAGCTGTCGTTCTCCGGGATCATCCCGGAGAGGCGTTGCCGCGGCGGGACGATCTTCACGCCGCGGTACTCGAGCTGGATGTCCGCCATCGTTCGATGGCGAGCCTCCAGCCGGCGGTGGACGAGGAGCTTCGCCTGCGCCTCCGAATAGGCGTAGACGAACTCGTTGAAGTTGTGATTGGAGGAGATGATTCTCCCCCAGACGTGAAACAGAAGTTTGGGACGGACGACCGTGCCCTTTTTCCTCAAAATACCTTCCTCCTTCTCTTCGGCTGTTTACGATGAACTTGGGAATATTATAGCTACTATTTAAGGTTTTGTCAAAGCAGTTCGGATATTGAATTTGCGGGGTCGTGTCGATTTTTTCCGGCGAAAAATCTAACTGTCTTCAAAACCTTTTACCACGCCTTTGGCGGGGACCAAGCTAAAAGGTTTCTCAGACACCCCGCAGATTTAATATCCTCGCTAGTGGCATGGAAAGTCGAACTAAAAGGCTTGTCCGCACCCTTTAAAGTTGCCTGCCCGAGGCAGGCAGGGAGGGCTCGCTGACGTGGTGATTATTCTAAATTCTATTTTCCATGTTCTATGTTCTGCTTTTAAGGTTTTTGTTATAATAATTAGCATGAAGCTAACTTTTCATGGAGGAGCGGGGAGTGTGACTGGAGCAAATTATCTTTTGGAATCCGGTGATTCTAAAATTTTGATTGATTGTGGATTGGAGCAAGGAGGAAACTTTGTGGAGAAAAGTAATTTTGAAGATTTTCAGTATGATCCAAAAGAGGTTCAGGCTGTTTTTATTACTCACGCGCACATTGATCATGTTGGAAGGTTGCCTAAATTAGTTAACGATGGATTTGTTGGGACAATATATTCAACGCCACCAACAAAAGATTTTGCGGAACTTTTATTGATTGACTCACAGCATGTTTTACGAGGCGAAAGCGATAAGGCTGGTCTTCCACCACTTTATGAGGTAGACGATATTGAAAGAGTAATGATTCGGTGGCAAGGCGTTCCGTATCATGAAACAGTTGAGGTCGGTCCTTTTAAAGTGACCTTATACGACGCTGGACACATATTGGGTTCGGCAATAATTAAAGTTGAAGCCGAAGGAAAGACTGTAGCGTTTTCCGGAGATTTAGGAAATTATCCTGCTCCGATAATTCATAACACCGAGAATCTTCCGGATGTAGATTATTTATTGATAGAGTCTACATATGGAGATAGGTTCCATGAAAGAGAAGATAAAAGAGAGGCTGATTTGGAAGACGCGATCGAAGATGCCGTGAAAGATGGTGGCGTTTTAATGATTCCAACGTTCGCAATGGAGCGTACTCAAGAGCTCTTGTATCACATGGATGCGTTGTTTACTCACGGGCGAGTCCCAAAAGTTCCGGTGTTTATCGACAGTCCTTTAGCGATTAAAATTACGGCGGTTTATAAAAAGTATGAGAAATATTTTAATGCCGAAACATTTAAGTTGGTTAAATCCGGCGAGGATATTTTAAATTTCCCGGGATTGCGCCTAACACTTACAACTGAGCAATCAAAAGAAATTAACGACGTTCCTGCTCCGAAAATTATTATTGCCGGGTCCGGAATGTCTAACGGAGGGAGAATCCTTCATCACGAGAAGAGGTACTTGCCAGATCCAAAGAGTACGATCCTGTTTGTGGGATATCAAGCAAGGGGGACTTTGGGGCGAAGAATTTTTGACGGAGAAAAAGAAGTTAGAATCTTTGGAGAGACAGTCGCGGTTAACTGTAAAATAAGAAATATCAGCGCCTATTCTGCGCACGCGGATCAGCCTAAACTTTTGAAGTGGGTTGAGCCACGGAAGGCCACTCTTAAGAAGGTCTTTGTTATCCAGGGCGAAGAAGGGGCGAGTGAGGTGCTGGCGCAGAAGTTTAGAGATGAGTTTGCGGTGGACGCTTACGTTCCGAAAGGCCACGAAGAGGTTGTGCTATAATCTAAAAATGGAAAAAGAAAGCAAAAAAACAAATGGTCACAGTCATGGTAGTGGAGTTTATCATTTGAAATATAAAATTTGTGTTTCTGGCGCGGCAGAGACTGGTCATTGTTCGGAAAGTTCGCTAATAAATTCTGAAAAATTAGGAGAGCTGATTGCCCAGCATAATTTAGTGTTGGTTACCGGCGCAACAACCGGGGCTCCATATTGGGCGGCAAAAGGAGCGAAGAAAGCTGGTGGTTTTGTGGTCGGTCTTTCCCCGGCGACAACGCAGAGGCATCACGTGGAGGAATATAAATTGCCGGTAGACTATCATGATTTGATAATTTATACCGGGTTCGATTATTCCGGAAGAAATTTATTATTAACCAAATCTTCTGATGCGGTGATAACCGTTTGTGGCAGAATGGGAACGCTAAATGAATTTACTATTGCGTTTGAAGACGGCAAGCCACAGGGCGTTTTGACCGGCAGCGGGGGAATGGCGGATATGCTGGAGGATATTATTAATAAATCTCATCGGGGTCCGGGGAAAGTTGTGTTCGACAGTGATCCGGAAAAACTTTTAGAAAAGGTCATTGCTTTAATAGAAGAAGAAAATAAACAAATAAAAAAAGATGAAGAAAAAATTGAAAAAGCAGGTTAAAAAAGTTTCCAAAACAAAAAAGAGCAAGTCTTCCAAAAAGGTAAAAGTCATCAAGAAGAAGAAATCTTTACCCAAGAAGAAAGCTGCTGCGAAGAAAAAGGCAGTTTCTAAAAAAGTTAAGGCTCCAAAAGTGAAGCCGGAAAAACCGATTGGAGTTGTGACTCATTTTTATAATCACATTAAAGTGGCTGTCGTTAAATTTAAAGAGCCGGTTAAGGTTGGCGCAAAGGTTATGTTTAAAGGCGCAACCACAAATTTCTCGCAGGTGATTTCATCGATGCAATACGAGCATGAGGCAATTAAAGTTGCCAAGAAGGGGCAGTCTTTGGGGATGAAGGTGGCCAAGAGGGTCCGGGAGGGGGATGAGATTTTTATTCAAAAATAGAAAGTGAAGATTATTCGTAAATATTTTTCTTCAATTGGTATTTTGGCTGCCTCAACAATTGGCGCCGGTATTTTCGCTTTGCCTAAGACATTCGAGATTGGAGGATGGCTTGTGGGGACGGTATATCTTTTGTCTTTTTCCGGAATGCTGGTGTATGTTCACTATATATATTGGCTTGCGCTTGAAAGGAGCGGCGCCCAGAGTCTTTTGGGTTTGGTTGGGGCAGAGCTTGGAGATTGGGCTAAAAAGATTGGATTCGTTTCTATTTTATTCGGATTGCTTTTGACGCTCGCCGCCTATCTTGTTCTGGGCGCTGATTTTTTGGGAAAGACAACGTCAATTCCAGGGTATTTGTCTTTGTTTGTATTCTGGGTAATTTGCTCATTGCCGATACTATTTAATTTTTCAAGATTTGTATTTTTGGAGGTGCTTGGAGGAATATTGATGATTGCCGCGGTCATCTATTTGTTTTTTTCCGCTCCAGAATCCGGTAATTTCTTTTCAGGCGAGCTATTAAATACGGAAGGCATATTATTCCCGTTCGGGCCATTTTTGTTCGCCTTGGCCGGATGGACGGCTATCGAGCCAATGATTAAGGAGACGGGGAGGAACGGCGTCAAAAAACATCCGGTAAAAATCTTGGCCGCTGGGACTTTTTTGGTGGCAGCAGTTTATTTTATTTTTTCCGTTGCTATTTTCGGATCCTCGTCTTTTGTTTCTGGAGATTCAATCACGGGGATAGATTTGATATCCGGAGTTGGAGTGTGGGCGCTAGTGATTTTGGGACTGCTGGCTGTTTGGACATCATATTTGCCAATAGTTTTAGAAATTAAAAAAGCATTGCATCGGGATTTGAAATTTAGCGAGACGGCAAGTTTTGCTATTCCAATATTTTTACCAATTTTAGTGGTTTGGGCTGGACTTGCCAATTTTTTAACAATAGTTTCTTTTGTTGGGGGCATTCTTTTGGCTTCTCAATATTTTCTTTTGGTGTTTGCGAGCGAGAAGGCGTTGGGACTTAAAGGATGGAAGTCTGCGCTAGCCGGTCTGTGTGGATTAGTCTTCATGTTGGGCGCGGTATACGAGCTTGTATATTTTTTGAGCTAGATTTTGTCATATTAGGTTTATTGGAATAGAATTTGTTTATGGATAATAAAAAAAGAGTTCAAATCCTTTTGGGCGTTTCTGTTTTGGCGTTGATTGTTGTTTTTGGGTTGTCTTATTTGGACAAAGAAAAAGGCGGCGGGGGATATTTTGTCGGTTCAGAGGTAGAGCTTAAAGATTCCTATACGGTGGGATATGAGGGAGATTTTACCGCCCTTAATTATTCGTTGAAATATTATCCGTCGGTTTTTAGGGTGGCTAATTTACCGAATAAATCAGAAATAAAAATAAAGGATTTGCGCAGCGGAGAGATTTCTAAAATAGGAATATTCTACAACGGAGCTGCGGGATTTTCCGGAGTCAAAGATTTCTTCGAAAATGTTCCGCTCGGGGAATCGGAATCGGACAATTACGATGTTGTGAATCTGGGGGTGAAGATGTTCGGCAGGTCTCCTGACGGAGCATATGAAGGTTCGGCAGGCGACAAAGTGGCGATTTTTAAAACAGAAATTGGATTTGTTTACGTGGAGTCCAGAGATTTCGGCGCTGAACTACTTAAATTGTTGGAATCGTTCACGCTGAATATCGGCGAAAAAACTTCGGTTATGCCTACCGGAATAACTGTTAAGGTATATTTTTTAAATGATTCGATTAAAAAGAACAATGACTGCACAGAGGTAGTGCCGGTCGAGAGGATGGTGTTTGATACTAAAATTTTAGGAGAGGCCAGCCTAAGATTCCTACTCGAAGGCCCAAGGGGAGAAGAGATGGATGCTGATTATGTGTCTTCTATTCCTCG
>CAZTBQ010000009.1:0-17454 GCA_964612445.1 uncultured Candidatus Saccharibacteria bacterium
CGAGGGACAGTTGTGAATTTCCGCAGGAGAAATTCAACTACGACCCCTCGAAATCACAAAGGATGAGCCCAGTTGACAAACTTCTCTAAATTTTTATACTTTATTTCATAAAAAAAGTTAAAAATGATAGCGAAAAAAAATTATTCGTTTTCCTCTAAGGAAGACGACGTTGTTCCGGAAGAAGAGATTCAAGGAGATCCGTTTGTTGCTGCAGTAGCAGAAGTCGACGAGGTAGATGTCGACGAAGACGACGGAATTGATGATGGCGTAGGGGTTGAGGGAGAAGAAGACGAAGAATCTCAACTTGGAGCGCACGGCTTCCATGTGGTTACCGGAGAGGAGGACGACGCAATGTAATCGCGGCATAAAAAAAACGGCTCTAATGTTAGAGCCGTTTTTTTTATGCACTTCCGCTGTGTTCCTTTTGTCTTTCCTTTTTTATACAATAAATATTGATTAAACTTAATAAATATGTAATCGTAAAGCCTCTAAATATATCCAGCCTTCTTCTTGAGGGCAAAAAACAAATGAAAAAAATAATTAATTTCTTCAAGAAAAGAACAAAAAAACAGCTCTTCTTATATGCCCTTGGGTTCGTTGGGTTTTTAATAGTTGCTGCTGGATTATTCCTCTTATATTTAATAAAAACACTCCCGTCTGTAGAGCAAATAAAGGCAAGGGAAATGTCCCAGTCTACTAGAATTTTTGATCGAACCGGAACTGTTCTTTTATATGAGATAAGCGCAGGAGAAAGAAGAACTGTTATTCCCGAGGAAAAAGTTCCCCAGTCACTAAAGGACGCGATTCTTTCAATTGAGGATGAAAAGTTTTACGAAGAGCCGGCCTTCGAATGGAGATCTATCGTTCGTGCTTTTTTTGTAAACCTCAGAAGCGGTGAAATTGTTCAGGGGGGATCTACTATTACTCAACAATTGGCAAAAAATGCTTTCTTGTCCGCCGAACAAACCTATATACGAAAAATTAAAGAGCTTATTTTAGCGGTAAGAATCAATGAATATTATTCTAAAGATAAAATTCTTTGGCTTTATATAAACGAGGTTCCCTTCGGCCCTTCGGTTTATGGCGCCGAATCTGCAAGTCTCTCTTATTTTGGTAAATCTGCGGAAAATCTAACTCTTCCGGAATCCGCTCTCCTTGCGGCAATTTTAAAAGCTCCTAGTTATTATTTCCCAGGAGGAAACCACCTTCCGGAGCTCCTTAAACGCAAAGATCTGGTTTTAAGAAAAATGAGGGATCTTGGAAAAATATCCGAGAAAGAATTTAATTCCGCAATCAAAGAAAAAATTAAATTTATTCCGATCATCTCTGGAATTAAAGCTCCTCATTTTGTGATGACCGTCCAAGATTATCTAATAAATAAATATGGCGAAGAATTAGTTAGAAGGGGTGGTCTTCAAATTATAACCACCTTAGATTGGAATCTTCAGCAGGCCGCAGAAAAAGCGGTTAAAGACGGCGCTTTAAACAACGAAAAACTTTATAAGGGTAAGAACGCTGCGTTAGTAGCTGAAAACGCAACCTCGGGGCAAATTCTTGCACTGGTTGGCTCTCGTGATTACTTCGAGACCGATAACGATGGAAATTTTAACGTTGCCACTCAGGGATTAAGACAGCCGGGATCGTCTCTCAAACCTTTTGTTTATTTGTCGGCGTTTGAAAAGGGATTGACTCCCGACACAATTCTATTTGATGTTCCAACAGAATTCTCCGCAAATAATTCTGTCTGCCCGCCAATTCCAAACTACAGAAGCGAGAACACTAAATGTTTTCATCCGGAAAATTTTGATCACAATTTTGTTGGCCCAGTTAATATGAGAAACGCACTAGCCCAGTCAATCAACATACCTGCGGTTAAGACTCTTTATATCGCCGGCTTAAATGCCACAATTAAAAAGGCTAATTCGTTTGGTTTTCAAACCCTTAATGATCCTTCTGTTTATGGATTGTCTTTGGTTCTTGGAGGAGGAGCTGTTCGATTAATTGATTCTGTTGAAGCGTATTCAGCTCTCGCAAACGACGGCGAAAGAGCCGAACAATCTTATATTCTAGAGATAAAAGATTCTAACCAAAATATTTTAGAAAAATATACGCCAAAACTTTCTCGCGCCACAGAGCCTCAATATGCACGAGAAATTAATGATATTCTTTCTGATGTTGAGGCACGCGCCCCTCTCTTTCAAAACAGCCTTGGTTTGACCGTTTTCCCTGGACATGATGTAGCCTTAAAAACAGGAACCAGCAACGACTACAGAGATGCTTGGGCTCTTGGATACACTCCAGAATTGGTTGTTGGTGTGTGGGCTGGAAATAACGACAATTCTCCTATGCAAAGAAGTGGTTCCAGCCTTTTAGCCGCAATTCCTATTTGGAGTTCTTTTATGGATGAGGCATTAAAAACGGTTTCCTCTGCAGCCTTTATAAAACCTGAGGTTCGAGTCCCGGAAAAACCAATTCTTCGGGGAGAATATGTTGTTGACGGACAAATTCACAATATCCTTTATTATATTGATAAAAACAATCCAACTGGACCAGTACCTTCTGAGCCACAAAAAGATTCTCAGTTTGTTAATTGGGAAACTGGAGTTCTTTCGTGGGTTAATCAAAACATCCAAGAGCTACAAACGAAACTATCCTCCTCTGGTTTTGGTCAAATAAATATTCAAATGAATAGTCCGCAGAATAACTCTTTTTATTCCGGAGAGATTCCAATAAACACAGCTATCTCTTCGACTAATAATTTATCAGAAGTAAGAGTTTATTTTAATGATACTCTAGTCTATAACGCGGGGTTACCGAAAGAAAAAGCTTATAATTTTGTTTGGTCTTTCTTTCCTCCTCAAATAAACCAACAAAATACTCTTTCTGTGGAGGTTTTAGACGAAACCGGAAAAACTGGGAAGAAATCTGTTGTTGTCTACAAACAAAACTAGGATTTAAGTATTGGCATCAAAATATAGACAAACGATCCGTCGTTTGGCTCTTTGATAATCGCCGGCTTACTTTCGTCGTTTATTCCTAGAAAAACCTCTTCGTTTTTAACCGCTCGAATACCGTCGCTTAAATATTTCCAATTAAAACTTATTTTTTCAAAATCTCCTTTTATTTTTGCCGACAAAGTATAAACATTTTCCCCTACAGACTCTTCATTGGAAAATATTTTTATCGCTTTATCTCCTTCTTTTTCAATATTAATTTCGTTTGTTTTTGAACTTAAAACCGAGGATAGCTTTAAAGCGTTTAATAATTCTGTTTTATTAATTAATACTTCTGCTTCTGCTTTTTTTGGTATTAGTTGTTTATAATCCGGGAATTTGTTCTCGAGAAGCCGAGAAATTATCTCTACTTTTTCGTTTTCAAAAAGTATCTGACTTTCTTCAATATATATTTTGATATCTCCGTCTTTAAAAATCTTGGAAGCATCCATTGCTGTTTTTAGAGGAATCAAGCAACTTACATTCTCCATCTCTTCTTGAAGAAAATCACCTTCGGTTATTTTCTTTTCCGCCAAACGAAAACTATCCGTCGAGGTCAAAACCAGTCCTTCGTTTTCAAGAGATAAGAGTACTGAATTAAGATCTGGTCTGTTTTCTAATAACTGAGAAGCAGATAGAACCTGCTCAATTGAGTTTTTAAAAACATCAGAACTAATCGAAACAAAAGATTTTTTATTTTTAATTTTTGGTATTAACGGATATTCCTCGGAAGAAACACATTGCAGCTTAGCGTTATAGTTGTCGGTCTTGATATCTAAAACTCCGTTTTTTAATTCTAAGTTGATCCTCTCCGTTTGAATTCCGTTTATAATTCCTAGAAATAAAGAAAGAGGGATTGTTGTTTCTCCTTCTTCGATAACCTTTCCGGGAACAAACGCGGTTATCGCAATTTCTAAATTCGTAGAAACAAGTTTTATTTTATTATTCTTGGCTTCAAATAAAATATTCTTCAAAATAGGAAGTTCTTTGTTCTCTCCTCCGGACTTAGAAACAGAATCTAATCCTTCTTTTAGTTTGTCTTTAATTACTACTACATTCATGTATTAATAAATAGTTGTTGTTGTAGGGAGAGGCAATTTCTGTGGATAAGCGATTTTTGTTTATATTCTGTATACATTTTCGTTGTGGATAAGAACTTCTTAATTCTGGGTAAAAGGCGCGTTATTCCTTGAAAACAAGTTCCTTAATTAAATTGATTTTTTGGCTCAAAGAAGAGTTTTTATTGATTTCTTGAGATATCTTCTCTACTGCATGGATTGCAGTGGTGTGATCCCTCCCCATCTTTTCCCCAATATGTGGGTAAGACATCTCCAGGATTTCCCGAATCAAGAACATCGCAATCTGTCTTGGCTCGACAATCTCTTTTTTTCTGACGCGACCAGTCATTTCTTCTACGGAAACATTATAGAAATCAGAAACAGCCTTGATGATTTGATCTTCTGAGACGCGGTGAGAAAAGTCTTTGACGGTTTTTCTTATAATTTCCTCGACTTCTCGAGGATTTAAATCAACCTTCTTGGCTTCTCGATAGAAAAGGATTTTATTTAAAACCCCTTCTATCTCGCGAACATTCTTTTTTACCTTCCTTGCTACTAAATCAATAATTTCTTCGCTGAGATTTCGATCTTGCTCAAGCAGTTTGCTTTTTATAATCGCCATACGCATCTCGTATTCCGGGAAGCCGATGTCTGCGGTCAGTCCAGCCTCGAAACGCGACCTGAGGCGTTCCTCGAGGGTAGGAATCGATTGTGGTGGACGGTCGGAAGAAATAATTATCTGCTTATTTAGTTCATGTAAGGCGTTAAAGGTATAAAAGAATTCTTCTTCGGTTGCTCTTTTACCGCCGACGAATTGAATGTCGTCGATAATTAAAAGATCGCAGTCACGATATCTTCTTTTAACATCCTCCATTCTTTTATTTTTGATTCCCCAAATAACATCGCTGGTAAATTTTTCTGAAGTTACATATCTCGGCCTTAATTTTCCTCCGTAGCGAGCTTTCACTTCATTTCCAACAGCTTGAATAAGGTGGGTCTTTCCAAGACCAACTCCGCCATAAACAAAAAACGGATTATATTTAGTTCCAATCTCGTCAATAATTGCGTTCGCCGCTGCAAAAGCCAATTCATTAGAAGATCCGACCACAAAAGATTTTAAAGTATAGCGAGAATTCAAATTTGTTTCCGGATCTATTTTAAAATCCAAATTTATTCGGTTTTCAAACCGCTGAAAGTCTCCAGTGGTAATTTTTTGAGTCTTCGGCTCGATTATCGTTGAGCTATGAACCACAAATTCGAGTTTTTTTGTTGTTGGGTCAAAATTTCTGACCGCGCCGAGTATGTTTTTGTGATATTTGTTTTCCACCCACTCTTTGGCGAAGTTGTTTGGTAAAGAAATTATTAACGTTCCGTCACGCTTGTCTACCAACTTACTATTTTTCAACCAGGTTGCAAAATTAGCTCTGGAAAGCTGAATTTCTATCTCACCTAAAGCCGATTGCCAAAGTTTTTCCAAATCCATTGATACCATTCTATGCGTAAAAACGGATTCGTCAAAGGAGCTAAAATTTTCTTAACTGCGGATATCCTGTTGATAACTTATTTTTTTGTGATAAAATGGAATTATGTCCATAACCTATAATCCAAAAAAGAAGAAAAGAGTGCGAACTCATGGGTTTTTAAAAAGGAACACCACCAAAGGAGGAAAGAAGGTGCTAAAAGCCAGGAGGGCCAAAGGTAGGAAGAGAATTTCCGTTTAATTCCAATGCTGAGTAAAAAGAATAGGCTATCCCCTACGGAATTTAGGGGGCAAAAGGCCCATTCTTTTTTTATTTCAAAATTTAAAGTGACATTTGTCAAAAAAAATGACAAAATCGGACGTTTTGCCGTTGTAATTCCGGCTTCAATGGTTAAAAAAGCAGTCGATAGGCATTATTGGAAGAGACAAATAACAAAGGAGGCTGAGACATGGAAAAACAAAGGAATAGATGCTATTATCTTTGTTAAGAATTCGCTAGACAAAAAAGAAAAAGATGAGATATTGTCGGCTCTCTCGAAAGAAATAAATAAAATTTAAATGATAGGATCAATTTTTAACACTCTCCTCTACAGACCCCTATTAAACCTGCTTATCTGGCTCTATGAGAACGTTACCTTCCAAGACTTAGGGCTGGCCATTATTCTTATAACCATTGTTGTCAGGGTCATTCTTTTGCCTCTTTTTGAAAAGCAAACGAGATACCAGTTGATGATGCAAAAAATTCAGCCGAAGATTAAAGAAGCTGAAAAAAAGCACAAAGGAGACCGGGAAAAGCAGACGGCGGCAATGCTGGAAATCTATAAAGAGCACAAAACCAACCCTTTTTCCGGGTTTTTGCTCCTATTTATTCAAATTCCTATTTTAATAGCCTTGTATAAAATAATATCCGCCGTCTTAGGGTCTGGGTTCGGCGAAGACTTGTATTCTTTTATCCCAAAGCCGGAAACAATCAATATTATGTTCTTGGGCTTGATAAATTTAGGGAAAGCCAATATTCTAATCGTAGTTCTGGCGGCGCTGGCTCAGTTTTTCCAGGCCAAAACCACCATGTTCAAAAGACGGCCGGGAGAGGAGGAAACTCCTCAGGAGAAAGCGGGGAGGACTATGGTTTATGTTACTCCCCTGCTTACGATCTTTTTGTTTTATAACTTTCCCGCAGCCATCTCTCTCTATTGGTTGGTAGCTTCGGTTTTCTCTGTTGTCCAACAAATAATAATTAAAAGAAAAATAGGAAATGATTAATTGGGAAGAATACACAAAAGAATTGTTCAATAAAATGGGTTTTGCCGATTTTAGTTTTGATTTTGACGCCGAACACCGACACGGAGGAGTCTTTTTATACGAAAAAGACATTATCATTAAAGACAACCTTTCTTTTTTCGTGGAAAATCTAAATCACATCTTGCAGCTGGTTGCCCAAAAAAACGGTAGCGACAAGGTTTATATCGACATTAACAACTACCGAAAAGAAAGAGAAAAATTGCTTATTGAGTTGGCAAAAGCTGCGGCGAGGAAAGCCGCTTCCACCAAGCAAGAGATCGCGCTCCCGGCAATGAACTCGTACGAAAGAAGAATTGTTCACGCCGAACTGTCTTCTAGGCCAGATGTGAAAACCGAAAGCCAAGGGGCTGGTAAGGAAAGATTTATAACAATAAAACCTCTTGATTAGAAAGTAGAATATAGAATTTAGAAAATAGAATAATGCATTTATTCGTTCTAAATTCTTTGTTCTAGGTGTTACGGTCCATTTTGTTTGTATATTTGTACCAATTAGGAACCTCGGAGCCACTCTATTTTCCAAGTTCTATGTTCTAAATTCTATTGTTTACTATTTATTCGGAACAGCATATAAGGCGTCGTTATTCCTATTTATAAAGTAAATTTCTTTCTCGGTTGCGAATGGCTTATATATTTCTATTTGGGTTTCTGCCGGAGAAAAGACCACGCTCAAAGATCCGTCATCCAAACTTATTTTAACCAAATCATCATTGGTTGTTGCTACACGCCGATAGTATTCATCCGGCATAATGGCGTATTTATATGTTTTAGAATCTCTTGGAATGGCGCAATATAAATCGTTCTTCGGAATTATGTCGGTTGTAGTAGTTACCTTTGGAGTTGTAGTTGAGAAATATAACGAAGAGTGGAAGAAAGAGCATTTCTCCGGCAGCGTCAAAAGAGAGAGCTTGCTTCCTTCGGTTCCATCTTTCGAATATAGGCGCAAAGTTCCCCCTCTAAACGTATTATCTCCATAAAAAGCCAACCCGCTTGATCCCTCGTCGTTCCAAATGGAGCTAAGAGCATATTTATCTTTAATAATTGGTAGAACTGTTTTTTTGGATAAACTAAAAGCTAAAATAGTTCCTTTAGTATAAGCCGTCGGCCTCTCCTGAATTAGAAGCGTGTCTCCATCTCTCCACGAGAGGACAGGATCTTCCAGCTGCAAAGAAGATATTTGGAGGGGCGTGGATTTCGGTTTGTCCAAATTCCAAACAAACAAATTTTTTAATCCAGTTTTTTCGTAAAGATAAACAATTTCGTGTGTCTTTGGCTTAATGGTCGCGGCAACATTTGCCAATATCGGTTGCCATGTGCTGGATGCAATATCATACACGCTAAACTGTGGAGCTGTGTTCTTGCCGTAAGTTAGTAGAATCTTTTTTCCATCTGTAGAAAAAATTGCTTCGAGCGGGTTCTCAATCTCGGAGTTGTTTAAGTTTTTTATTTCACCAGACGAGGACACAGAAACAACGACTCCTTTTTTGTTTACTAAAATAATTTCTCCGGCAGGAGTTGGGGCAAACCCAACAACGGGTTCCTTGTATATAATCCTAGCGCCAAGAACATCGACAACCTCCCCCAATTTATTTCCTTCAGTGATGGTTCCGCTCGCGGTGCTGTTTGTGGATCCAAGCCCTCCTTCCAAAGGCAAGCCATTTTCTCCGGACTGGCCTACTGGCAGGGTGGTTTCTTCTCCCCCAACAATCCCAGGAGCTGGGCTAGGGTTTTTGGTTCCAAAATAAACGCCTGCCCCAACAACTCCGGCAACCACTAGAAAGATTAATATTATTTTTATTGATTTAGACATTTTAATTATTTATTTTGCACACGTCCGAAGTTGTTTGAACGCAAAGGTCTTCGGTGTTGTCTGCTTTATATTGCCTGAGGAGGTTGACGCAGTTGGAATCACAGACAGATTTCGTTCTTTGGGTTCCGTTGGGAAGCGTCCTGCTCATGCAATTAAGCCATCTTTCGGTAATCTCTACGGTCTCCCCGTCCTCCGCGAGGGAGCTGAATTTCCCCTTGCATCCCCAAACAATATTATCCTTCGGAACACATTTATATTCTCCATTTTCTCCTTTTCTACACTCCAGAACATCAGAAGAGCATTTACCGGTATGTTCCTTTGTGCAGTATCCATCATTTGGGTTTCCTTCTCCCAGTATCCCCTCACTTGCCCTCTCTTCAACCTTGGTTAATACAGGCAACTCCAATTTCGTAAGTTGCGGATTAATTGTATTTAAAAGAATATAAGCTCCAAACAGAAGAACAATTCCTAGCAATGCATTATAGATTATATCATTTGATTCACTTACCTCTTTGGGATTGTTAGCTCCAATAATTCTTTTTATTCCTGCGTAGATAATCATTCCAAGAGCCAATACTCCGCTTAGGGCAATAGCCATTTCATAGAAATTGGCTATTAGTCCTACAGGGCTGGCATCATTCGCATATTTACAGGAAATACAGGGAATGGAGACATCGATGGCGGCGGCGATGGCTTTTGATATTAAAAACATCTCTAAGGAATATATTTGAACATCTCTCTTTTATAGGCAGATTCAGAAGATCCTGTTGGGTTTACAACCGAGCTTTCTACGGTTATAGACGATCCGGGGTCGGCATCTTGATTAAAACTAACATCTACAATTTGGGGATTTTCCGCGGAGTTTACACTTTGTCCATTAACCTTCCACGAGAAAACTAAGTCAGATAAACTGCTGACTCCGAAAAAATAAGGCGAAGCCGTGACAGAAATTTTATTTTCTCCAAAAACTCTGGATAGGTAATTAGATTTTAAAACAACGAGCGGTGGCGAAACCGGAACGTCTATGGTTTTTAACTTGGCGGTTGCCCAACGATTTATAATCTCCACCCGAATGCTCATGATCCCAGAAGTTGGTTTTTTGGGAGTTCTAATCGTAAAGCTTTTTTGTCCTATCCCAGTGGACAGTAGGTCTCCGTCAACATACCACTTGATGGTGCTATTTTTTAAATCTACAACCTTGCCGTTTTCAAAGGCTTCAACGGACGCAAGTATGGGAGAGTTTGATCCCGGAATTATTTTCCCGAGATAATCATCGGGAGTGTAGCTTTTTGCCTTCCAGGTTAAATATAAAAAAGGATCAGTGGCCGCGCCAAAAGAACTTGTTGGGTAAAAAAACAAAAGGAATAAGATAAATATATATTTTCTCATCTTCCCATTAAGTTTAGCACCTTTTTACGGCCGGATGTTTCGATTCCTGTGGATTACTTGCCTTTGCCGCTCAAATCAACCATCCTCTCACCGTCTTGAGTGGGGATTCCAGTGTCTTCCATCACCGCCTCTGGGCTGCTTAGTTTTTCTTTTATTTCCCTCTCAACTTCTCCAATCCCAAGACGCTCTTCTATTTCCTCTGTTTTTTCGCTCGCGGCATCTTGAGCGATATCTCCAAGAGCGACCGGGCGCTGCTCGCTTTTTTTAGGTAGGGTAGTTGAGGGTTCTTTTTCCCGGGGGACAGGAGCTGCTATTGGCTCTTCTTCTGTCGCTGCGCTATTCGGAATTTCTCCGAAGGTTTGGATTTCCGCCTCTTCTTCGGGGCCTTTTATCCCCCCTCCTCCCTCTCTTATTTCTTCATAAATATCTTTATCCGCGCCTATTGGTTGCTCCGACTGCATCGTCCCAACTTTTTCTTTCTCCGCCACTGCGCCTGCAACTTTCTCGCGCAAGGATGATTTCTGCTGGACTCTTCCCCCTGAAAATTCCTTCGGACTAATTTTTGCGCTCGCCGCTGCGTCAATCGCCTGCAGCCCTTTTGCTGCTTTGGATTCCGGATGCCAAGCAATATATATTGCAATAATCAAACCAGTTGTTTTAAGAGGAATAACTCCTAAAAAGGGAATAACATCCCCAAGATTAAAAGCCCTAATCCACTTTCGGATATTTGGTGCCTTAAGATTTTTTTTGGAGAAATATAATTCGGTTACGGGCCACGAAAGAGCCGAGGAAAGAAACGATAGCCCTCCAATACTAAAAAAATCTATTACATCCGGGAGTACGCCCAAAAGCAGAACGATAATAAAGGATTCTGTCCCGCTGGGATTTTTTGGAGGCCTAGAATCTCTTTCTTCTGCGTCAGCGGTGTATTCTTCGAGCCCATCTTCCGGTTCGCTGATTACGTCGTCCTCATCCATTTTAATTTTTTAGAAGTTCGCTTGGATTCGTGGTTATTAGCTGATTTTCAAAATAAGAAGGAATAATTTGTATGGCTACATGTTTTTTGCCGGCGAAGAATAGTCCGGTTCCAACTTCCGCCGAAACCAAGAGCTCTTTTTCTGCTTCGGTTAAGTTAAAAGCCTTTCCGACAATATCAATTGTTGCTGGAGCCTGTTTTAAAAGAAGCTGAATGGAGGCATTGGTTACGATAGGTCTGCCATACGGAGATCGCAAAAAGTCTTCCACGTCTTGGGTTATAGTGGTTACTCCCAAATAATATTTTCGCGCCCTCTTAACAAGGCCAAACATGAAGGTGGCACTATCTTCATTTTTCATCATTATCCACGCCTCATCAATCATTAACACGCGGCGCTTTAGCTTCGAGCGAATTAGATTCCAAATATAATTAAGAACAATATACATTCCAATCGGACGGAGTTCTTCTTCGAGGTCGCGAATAGAAAAGATAATTAACCGATTGTTTACGTCTATATTTGTCGGTTGATTTAATAGTCCAGAGAAGCTCCCTTGGGTGTATTTATACATTCTTTCAGCCATATCGTGTCCACCTTCCAAATTTCGCAACACTGTTTCCAGGTCGCTCAAAAGAGGCGCCGGCTTTCCGGAAAAATCTTCACCAGCAACAATTTCGCGCGAAGCATAAGTTTCGGTTATCGCTCGATCTAAAACAGCATCTTCCGCCGGGGTTAGCTTGCCAAGCATTAATTTCATCAAGCCGCTAAGGGTTACTATATGAGAACGCAAAACATCTGTAGGATTTTCTCCTTCTGGAATGACTGGGATATCAAACGGATTAATGTGCTCTTTGGAAGTCAAAGAAATATTTAAATAGCTTCCGCCAAATCCTTCGGATAATCTTTCGTATTCATTCTCTGGATCGATAATTATAACGTCGGTTCCCATCATAAGAGAGCGGATAACATCCAATTTAGTGGAGTAGCTTTTACCTCCTCCAGATTTTGCAAAGACTACCTGGTTTGCGTTTTCCAGCGAGAAGCGATCGAATATAACCAAGTTGTTATTGTGTCGGTTAATTCCATACATAATCGCATTTTTCTGGGTGAGATCGGTTAAATCTTCAGAAACAAACGGGAAAAACGAAGACATCGGACTGGAGTTCATAGGAGTCTCAATTTGTAGTTTGTCGCCGCACAAAGGAAGTACGCTCTGGAACCCTTCCAGCTGATTAAATAAAGCCGGCTTTATATAAACCAACTTAGCTTCCATCATTGATGTTATTTTGCTCTCGAGCTTGGCGAGATCATCAAGATTGTTCGCATATATTGAAAAATATGTTCCAACTGTAAACATCTTTTCTTGTGACTGTTGAAGCATATCCCTTAAGTCTTCTACGTCGCTAAGTGCTGTTTCCAGCATAGGGTCTCTTACCAGCCCTTTTTCTTCCACGTCCATCAATTGCGATTCAATCTGTGCAGATTTTTTACGGAGCTTTTTCAAAGTATCTCCAGTGTCGGCCGGATTAATAAAAATAGAAATATCAAATAGATACGGAAGATTTATTAATGGCTCAAACCAGCCGGTCGACAAAAAGCGCGGATAAGAATGGATGAAGAATGTTTTTACATATTTATTCCCAACCTTCAAAAAATTAGAATCAACTTCTACTCCTGCCGGCGAAATGATTTTTTTTATATCTTCAAAATTTCCTTCCATTTTATTTTTTTTCTTCGGTTGGTTTTTCGTTCGGCAAAACAATGTCCTCTTTCTCGGTTGATTCGGGATTATAAAAATTATATAGAAGTTCCACTATCTGCTCGTCGTTTGCAACCAATACCTCTAGCCCGACAGACGAAAGACCTTGAATTACCTGGTCGGTTCGTTGTCCTATTTGCTCTAGGTTTTTCTTAAATTCTTCTTCTTTATCTGCCTCATTTAGCTTTTTTTGTTCCTCGCTGGGTTTCTTGGAAAGGAATGGAATGGAGCTAGTTACCCATCCCGCAGCAGCTTTTGCTCCGCTGGGATAAAAAGGAACTACTACAAAAAAAGATTTAGACATAATGTCGTGGTCTTGAACAAACTGTTTAATAAACTCGCGGTATTCAGAAATCTGATTTTGCAGAAGAGGAGATGACTCTTCTTTTACTCTGTCGTCCAGGTTCTTTATGTAGCGATCAATATTCACCTTTCGTGAATGGACAATAACCTGGATTCCAAAATCAATGCTATTTAAAAAATTTTGGTAAGCCGCAGAGATGCTATTCTGCTCTTCTTCGGACTTTAATTGGAAGTTTAGGCCGCCAACAAGCAATACCTGCCTTAGGCTTCCATCCTTCATTATTATGGTGGAGCTTTTTATCTCCTCCACTCCCACTAAATCCTGCGAATTTCCTGGCATTTATAAATTATATAGTAAAATATGTTTTATCGATAATCGACTCGTCTAGCAACGCTTCTTGCCCCGCTAATCTCCCTAACTACCTGGAATACTTGTTTGGCCTCTTGAATTTTGGGAGCATCAGCTTCTTTTGGCACATCTTCCCCGGCCTTACTCCCGGTTTCTACGTAGCCCAAAGCGCTTTTAAGCGCCATTCCAGCAATAATTTTTTCGAAAGAAAAGCCCGGCGAGACCTCCCCTTTCATATTCTCTTTGGTCTTTGGCAGGTTCGGTTTTTTCGGCTGCCACACATAGATTCTTTCATTCCAGTAAAATCTAGCGGCGGCCATAAACATTTTTTCAAACGAGCGGCCGTTGATTTTTACAAAAGCAAAAGTGCAGGCAGCGCCAATCGAAATTATAGAGATAATCGTTGCTACCATTGGGGCCAAGGAAAAATAAGCCGCCATTGCGAGTGTCCCGCCAACGCCAATATAAAAAAACTGCTTAAGGGTTAACGGCCCTATTATTTTGTCTTCTGTTTCCGCAAATTGTGGTACCTGAAATTGCATGACTGCTTGTCTGCTCTAAGTATATCTTTTATTTTATCAAAACTCTACACTGAATTTGTTCGTCAGTGATTCCCCGGGTCTGTCATCCCGCACTTGATGCGGGATCCAGTATTGATTCGAAGAACTAGATTCCGGATGAGTACTCCGGAATGACGGTTCGCGCGGATTTGTTTGGGGCTAGACTACAAAAGAGGCTTAGGCGGCTCAATTTTCGGAGGAGTTGGAGGAATTTTTAGTCCAGAAACAGTGACCTCTATTTTTTTAACCGGAGGAACAATCTCCTCTTTTGTCTCCGGATTGGGAACATTTGGCTTTATTGGCGGAGGCAATGGTTGGCCGGAGAAAGATGGGGTCATTGGGGCGCCATACCTCACAGAACTCTTTTGTGTTTCAAAAGTTGTTGATGGAGTCGGCGCGGCCTTTTTTTCTTGGGTGGAGAAACCCAATTCAATTTTTGCTGGGCGCGGAGCGCTAGAAAAAGAAGGGGTGTTTGAACCGCCGAATGCAGACCCGCTCAAAGTTCCCGGAGTTTCAATTTTAAATTTAGGGACGTTCCCTACCGGCGCCGATTGAGAATTCGTTTGAGTGACGAAGGGCATTGGCTTAGGAGCAGCCGGGGTCTGATTCGTTGAGCTGGATGGGATTGGTGAGCCAGTAAACACAAGAGGAGATTTTTTTATGGGCTCCGGGCTTGGAGCCGCAGCAGCCGAGAGAGAGGCTGGAGCAATAACGGGAAGCGGGGCGGGCTTTGGCATACTGTCGATAGAAATTGGCTTCGATGGAACAACAGAATCTATGGTCTGCCCTGCAATCGGAACATTCTTTGGAGTAGGAGAATAAGATTTTTCGAGGTGTTGGGAAACTCGAGCAAAGATATCCCTTATTAATATATTTTGTAACTCATTTGCCACCATCGGGTTCACCCCGAGTCTTTCCTGTATTTCTTTCCTGCAGTCTTCTTGGTGCAAGAATCCCAAGAGAACATAGCTGACAACTTTTGCAAGAGCCTTTTGTTTGTCATCGTCCAAATGGTTCTTTTCCCCAATTTTTTCGATAAGTTCAGAAATCTCAGCATCAAAAACAAAATCCCTTAACTCTTCAGGAAGAGTTTTTAGTCTTTGACGAGCCTGATCTTTGGTAATCTGTAGCATATTTATTTTTCAGCTTCTTCTTCCGCGGCATTGACCTTTTTGAGAATTTCTGTGTCATTAAGGCCAGGGTTATCCTTGCGAATTTTTTCGGCTATATCCTTTTTGCTCATCCCCTTCCACTGAGATGGTTTCGGTCCTTTTTCAATGGCTTTCGCAAATAATTCCTCATAGCTGGTTATCCCAGAGAGAGCTCCTTTTTCAATCGAGTTTTTAAATCCTTTAGATACCGCTTCTTCGGTGACTCCCGATATATCTACCGCCTTAACAAAATCCTGGAGTTTGTCCTTGGACTCAAGCTCTTGAATAACAGATGTAAATTTGCTTACCGATCCCTTAAGCATGCCAGAAATAATCGCCGTTTGGGCATTTTTCAATTCCTCTCCGCCGATATCCATTCCAGCCGGCAAATTTTTAGAATCAGGAGAAAGGAAGGAGGCGATTGTTTCTTTGGACATCTTAGCAACAACGTCTTTCGAGCTGGTAAATTCTCTTTTGCTCTTTTCTGCTTTTATCTTTTCTTCTATCTCCTTAACTTTTTCCGTCTCACCTTTTTCTTCTGCCTTCTTCTTCTGCTCCTCGAGTTCGGAAGCGGCGGCCTCATACTCAGCTGCTTGCTTTAGTGCATATCCACTTTGAACCAACGCTCCCTCTCGCGCGTCTTTGAATCCATATCTTGTATATAAATCTTTTTCGGCCAGCACGTCTTTATTTACTCCATCTTTAAACCCGGGCACATTCATTAATTTAGCCATCAGCTTCGGATCTTTGGCTGCCTTCTCAAGTATGGCTGCTCTTTCAAGACTCTTGGCAGCTTTTGCCCTTATTAATAACTCGTCATCTCCCATTTTAGAAAATTCATCTCGATAACTCTTCCCGGCTTGTTCGCTTAGCGATTTCTCCCCACCTTTTATGCTTGCTTGTCCAACAACGGCCAGCCCGCCAATGCCTCTAACTGGTGCGCCAAAAATCTTTCCGGCAGTTTGGCGAATCTTGCCTCCTTTGCCGCTTAGTCCGACATTCGACATCTTGGCTCCGAGCGTTCCAAATCCACCAACCGCCGCCTGCATCGGGCGAGATCCAAGGACTGCGGTTCCAGTCCTAGTGCCGGCCCTCGTCCCAGCCCTCTTAACTTTTCCGGTTGCCCAACCCTGCATTTTAAGTGCGGTATTGGTTGCTTTTTGCGACGCTTCCGAGCTCGCATATTTCGCGGCATAATCACCTCCAAGAATAATACCAACAAGAACTATTTGGTTTAGCAATTCCTGGAGAACTCCGCCGAGCATAGGCCCAAGAAAAGTATCCCCCTCAACAGGAATTTTAAAAGTTTCTGAATTTGCAGCGCTTTCCCCTATTCGGAGAGCCAGCCAAAGGAAAAACAGTACTATCGGAGGATAAAATGCCAGCTCGTTAAATTTTTTCCACCACGTCGATGACCAACCGGAAGTTTTTCCGGGCAGGACAGACCCCATCCATGCGGCCGGAAGAAGAATTAACAAAAATATTAACTTCAGATATCTAATGACAAAAGAGGCTATCAGTGAAAAGAAAGCAATTATTAAAAATACAACCATAATCAAAGATAACCATACACCGGTAATTGGTAGCACAAAAGATCCAAGAGTCGTTCCTTTGACTGGTATTTGATCGGCTGGAGAAGTGGTTGTTGCAGTTGCTGTTCCCTCTTCAGTTGCTGGAACTTTTTTGTCTGGGCTAAGCGAAGTTATGGCTTTTTGTGGCTGGACTATTCCGGAAATTGTGCTTGCTAATTTCATTGTTCCTCCGGTCATGGAAGACAAAAAATAATTTGTTATTCTGCTCGAAACTCCCAATATCGCGCCGGAGATTACGAGCCCAAAGTTGACCATGACGGCCATTATTATTACATTAACCAATAACTTTTTAATATTATAGGTTTGATTTCTTATTATGGTTGCGATTGCAATGACAATAATTGTTATAACAAAGCCAAGATTGGCGATTGAAAGGATTATTGGAAATCCAATTTGAACCGCAGGAGAGTTTACAATTCCGTCGCTCGCCAACACAACGATTTGCAAAACCCAAATAAGTATTCCAACTATAGTCGATCCAATAAGGCCAATTAGCCAGCTAATACCCAGGGCAAGTCCTCCTAGGGATTCACTTAGAATGGTTATCGGGTTAAGGCTTAGAGCTTCGGAAATGTTCGGGACAGCAAAAAGCGCAAAAGCCAAAAAGGCTATAAAAAACACTCTTTTGCTCCCAAATTTATTTAGGCCAGCTTTTATTTTTTTTATAAAATCAAACATTACAAGCCAGATTTTTTACAATCAGCTTCGGCAGCTGACATGCGACAA
The DNA here is from genome assembly GCA_964612445.1 of uncultured Candidatus Saccharibacteria bacterium. Classification (GTDB taxonomy): domain Bacteria; phylum Patescibacteriota; class Minisyncoccia; order UBA6257; family 2-01-FULL-56-20; genus JAHFLJ01. Next base: position 17,444 of record CAZTBQ010000009.1, read on the forward strand.
GAATTCGGATC
>CAZTBQ010000010.1:0-17141 GCA_964612445.1 uncultured Candidatus Saccharibacteria bacterium
AGTACGCGTCCATGGGGTGGATGTAGACAGGGTTCAATTCCCTGCAGCCCGACCATAGAAATACGTTAGTGCCCAAGTTTGGGCGCTTTACGTTTTCTTGGTCCCGCCATCGGCGGGACAATAACGAAAAACTCGTCCTTTGAGGGACGAGCTAATCTTTCGTAGACCTGCTCTGATTTACCGGAATTACTTCCAGGTGGGTGAACTTGGCCTCGGCCCAAGGGCCGAAACGATTCGTCCTCCCATACAAAATTGTTTGATCCGAAATCAAAGCAGGACTAACCATATTATATCATTTATGAGTAGAAAAAACAGCTCCAAAATGCTACAATATTTACGTGAATAAAACTTTAAAAAGAATTGTTTTGATTAGCCTTTTCGCACTTTTTTTCATCATCGGAGGTATAACTATTTTTTATGCACAAGGATATCGATTTGACACGACTTCCCTTTCCATCCAAAAAGTTGGAGCAATTTTCATAAAAACCATCCCGGGAGAAGCGGCGGTTACCATAGATGGCGAACCAGTAGATAAAAGTTATTGGCTTTTCAACTCCGGCAAGCTAATTCAAAGCTTATTCCCAAAAGACTATCAAATTGTTGTTTCTTATCCGAAATATCGCACAATTAACCTAAATATCAAGGTCCTTCCATCCCTGGTAAGCGAGCTATCTCATGTCTTATTAATCCCCGAGCAGAACGAGGCTGTAATCAACGAAGTCTACCAAGCGGAAGGGTTACTCTCTAAAGATTTCCCGCTATTAAAAACCGTAAATCAAAATCTATATTTTGGTGGCAGTAAAATCGGCAAATATGAACCAGTTTCAGTATCCAGCGACGGTCTTAGCATGCTTGCCAACAACAAAACTGGCCTCTATTACGTTAAAAGGGATCGAGATGACGTCGTGAGCGTAACCACCTCAACACTCACTCTTACGCCAAAAGATGCCGTTTATTTATTAGATGAAAAAAATCAAAAGGTTTTCGCATTCACTAAAAACAAAATCTACAGCATCCAAGAGAAGACAAAAGCAACAATAATTTATTCAGCAACCAGCACAATCACAACTCCCACATCAAAACTTAACCGGCTTGCGTGGGCAGAACAGCAAAACGGAAAAGGCGTAATAGTTGTATACAATAAATCGAATGATAATAGCGAGACTTTTAAGTTTGACGAGCAAATAAGTATCGCTTCTATCAAATGGCAAACCGACAACCAAATTCTAATCCAAAGCATGAATGGCGACGTATATTTGTATCCACTTGGAAGCGCCACCTTGAATAAAATTACATCGGAAGCAATACTCTCGGATATATCTCTGGACTCAAAAAAAATTGCGACTGTCGGCAGGAATCGCTTAGAGCTTTTTATGGAAAATGGGAAATACCTAAGAGTTGATGTGTCGTCGCTCGGAATCCCTGAAAAATTATCCTGGATACAAGACTCCGGACATTTAATTTATAAAGCCAGCGGCAAAATATATCTAATCGACATCGATACTCCGATTGTGGAAAATTTCCAACTAGTTAACGAGGCGGATAACTTCTGGTATGATGCCACGGAAAATATTATCTATATCCACCGCAACGCGAATCTAGAAAGAATTAAACTGGAGAATTAACTCATCCCCACGAAAACCCTCTTCCAAAATGACCCCAATCGGAAGTTTCTTTCCAATCAACTTCAGCCAGTTTGAGATATTCGTAAATTCCCCTCGGAGATAAATCGTAATCATTTATATCCACTTCTCGACCGTCAATTTCCGCCACCGCCATTACCGGCTCTCGTTTACCAATTGCATAAGCCAACCTTACCGCAGCTTTTTTTGCATCATATTTTCTAAGATAATCTACCGCAATTCTGCGCGCCATGTATGCCCCAGATCGGTCTACCTTCGTGTAGTCTTTCCCAGAAAATGAACCTCCACCAACCGCATATTCCGGGCCGTAATTATCAACCACAATCTTCCGACCTGAAAGACCCGAGTCTGCATCAAAACCGCCAACAAACCATTCCCCTGCTGGGTTAATCAGATATTCATCCGCAGCGATCAATTCCTTAACTAATTTAGCAAGCTCCTCTGTCTTTGCGTTTTGGAAGCTAACCACAACCACCTTTGGCCTTCCATTCTCAACAGTCACCTGAGTCTTTCCATCAAAAGGATATTTCTCATAAACTTTTCTGCACAATCCGCGTGCCAATTCATATTCAAGCGGCATATAATTATCGGCTTCTCTTACTGCATAGCCGTTCATTATCCCTTGATCTCCTGCTCCTCCAACACCTACTCCCTGGGCAATAAACTCGCTTTGTTTTGAAAAATATTTATTAATTTTAAATCCATCGCCAATTATTTTTCTAACAACCTCATCCACGTCAAACTCTGCCCGACTTGTAACCTCTCCGGAAATAGAGATACAACCATGGCCGCCCATAACCTCAACCGCCACTCGCGATTCCGAATCGCGCACCAAATATTCATTAAGAAGCGCATCTGCAATTCGATCACAAACTTTATCGGGATGCATTGGAGAAACAAATTCTGCTGTTTTTATATTCATATTTTTATTAATTTTCACAACCGAATAACAATCTTTAGCTTTACAAACAAAAAACCCTTCCGCATGGAAAGAGTTTAGAAATTCGACCTTTATCTTTCCCTTTTACGGGGCTGGATTTGGCACCTTCTTATCACTAAGGGTTGCCGGACAGTTTAGCGAGCCAGAGCTCTACCTGCCACTCTTGATAATTTATTCGATTGTATTAACCATTCTAGCAGAAAACCAAATAAAAAAAAGACCCATACTATGAGTCTTTGATCTTCTGAAAATATGTATCCTGCATCGATGGTGGGAAATTGCAGTTCGTGCAGTAACTCCCCTGCTTCTCGACAACCTTCAATGGAGTGTCGCATTCCGCGCAAGTCAAAATCATAGTCGGAACCATGCCACGGTCGCTCTTCTTGCACTTCGGACAAAAAACCGTTCGATGCTCTGCCATTTGCAGTGGGACTCTACAATCCAAGCAGCAAATAAGAATCTGCCCTGTTTTTTCGTCCGGGAGCAAAGCCACACCGGAGTCTGCGTTAATGCCCAAGATAGCCCTCCTTCTTTGTAATTACTGACTATTTTATATATGAATTAGAATCGCCTGTCAAAAAATAAATCCCAGCAAACGCTTCTTCCAATGCGGAGTCGTCCCGCATTCGCGGGACTCCCTCAAAACCCACGGTTTTGAGTAATTTCCTACACGGAAGGAACTCCGCAGCGTTCCTTCCGACCCATCCTTCGTCCACAACGGAAAAAGCTAAAATAAATCCCCACTTTCGTGGGGTTTTATTTTTAACGCTTTTTCCAGTGCGGCGTCGCTTCGCTCCTTAAGAACCCTCGGTTCTTAATTTTCTCCTACACGGGGAGGAGTTCATTTCCCACTCCTCCCCGACCCCTTCTACCTCCGCAGTGTAAAAAACGTAAAACCGGCCATTCGGCCGGTTTTAAATTCTAACGTTTCTTCCACTGCGGAGCTCTTCGTGCCTTCTTGAGTCCATATTTCTTACGCTCAACCATTCTAGGATCACGGGTTAAGAATCCAAGTGAGGCCAAGACCTCTTTCATCTCCGGCTTAGCTTCGAGCAAGGCTCTTGCGGAACCGTGTCGGACAGCCTCTGATTGAGCAGAAATGCCCCCTCCTGAGACTTTTACGCTAATATCGAATCCTGAAGCACCAGTCTTAGTTAGAGCCTCATTAGCCACGCTAGTGAGTTTATCGCTCTGAAAATAGCTCTTAATATCCTTGCCATTAACCAAGAAAACTCCATCGCCCTTAATCAATCGGACTCTGGCTACCGAAGTTTTTCGGCGACCAACTCCTTCGAAGTATTTTCCGGAAGCAACTGAAATAACAGTCTTTTTCGGAGCAGGCTTCTTAATATCTTTTGCAGCTAAATGCTTAACTGGTTTTTTTGCAGCCGGTGCTTTATGCACTGCTGGTTTAGTTGCTTTCTTTTCCATCTTCAATAAAAACTAAATTTAATATTCGTTTCGACCTCAAAAAGTTCTTCGGCAACATATTCAAAACTGCTTCACGGAAAACTTTTTTAGGATCTTTCTTGAAAGCGGTTTCAAAATTCTGTTCTTTTAAGTGCCCCATGTAACCGGTGTGGCGATAGTACATTTTATCTTTCGCCTTGTTTCCGGAAATAGTGATTTCTCCAATATTGCTCAAAAGCGCTCTATCTTTGGAAACTTTAGAAGGATCGTATTCCGCGCTCTTTTTGCCGGACAAAATCAAAGCAACTTCACTTGCAATTCGTCCAAACGGTTTATTTTTTGCGTCAACTTTATAGTCCATTTTATACTAATGAAATTTCTACAAGGCGCGACCCATCGCGTTTGCGTACCTTGGCCAACTTAGTGATTCTGGTATAACCTCCCTTTCGGTCTTTGTATCTAGGGGCGATATCATCAACTAACTTGTTTACCAATGGTTTGTCGTGAATTCTCTGCAATAGAAGTCTTCTGGAAGCAACATCTCCGCGTCGCGCCATCGTCAAAGCTTTCTCGAAATCAGGTTTTAATGATTTAGCTCTCGCTTCGGTAGTTTCAATCGATTCGCTCTTAATAAGCGCACAAACTAAGCTGCGCATAAAAGCTCTTCGCACTCCGGTCTTTCTATGAAATTTTCTTCCAACCTTTCTGTGACGCATATTATTTTAATTACTTTTTAGACGTTTTTTTCTTAGCCGGCTTTTCGGTTTCCACAACCTCGGAAACTTCCAAAGCTGCAACTTTCTCGAAATGATCTTTCAAAATGTTTGTTGACTTATGCAAAGCGGAAGAAGGAGAAATAGCTCCGTCGGTCTCGATTTCCAAAGTCAAGCGATTGTAATCGGTTTTGTCTCCAACGCGCATGTTCTCTACATTGTAGTTAACACTAACAACCGGAGAAAAGAAAGCATCCAAGGCAATAACACCAACCGGAAGCTTCTCGGTCTTTCTGGCCTCTACCGGTGAAAATCCAAGCCCTCTTTCAACAGTTATTTCGCAATCAAATTCGGTTCCTTTTTCGGTCACGGTAACCAATTCAACTTCTGGGTTTAAAATTTCAACCAAAGAATTAAGTTCGATGTCTGCACCGGTTAATTTCTTTTCACCTTTCGATTTCAAAACCAAAACCTGAGGCTCGTCGGCGCTCATCTTAAAACGAAGAGTCTTAAAATTCAACATTATCTGAATCAAATCTTCTTTAACTCCAGCCATTGTAGAAAACTCGTGCGGAACTCCTTTGATCTTTATGTAGGTCACCGCAGCTCCAGGCAAAGACGAAAGCAATGTCCTTCGCAAGGCATTACCCAAAGTAAGACCATAACCAGTATAAAGTCCTTCTACTACGAAAACTCCCTTGTTTCCTTCTTCGGAAACGGTCTTTATTGAAACTGAGTCGCTTAAATGAGTGATTTCCATTGTTTATTTTTTATATTTTTACTTGTGGTGAGTTTATCGAACTATTTGCTAAATGCTTCAACCAATAAGCTTATTTCAAACGGAACTTCCTGCATCTGCGGCTCGCTAGATACCCGACCTTCTAGCTTGTCTGCATCTAACGTTAACCACTTCGGAACATCCTGTGATTTTAGTTTATCCTTCAAATCTCTAAAGGAAGCGTCTGCTTTGGATTCTTCACGAATCGTAACTACGTCTCCCTTAACCAGTTCATAGCCCGGAGATTTAACTCTCTTCTTGTTTACGAAAATGTGTCCATGAACAACCAACTGTCTGGCGGCTAATCTAGAAGGTGTAAATCCTAAGCGATAAACAACGTTGTCCAATCGGCTTTCCAATAATTCCATGAAGCGAGTACCAACACCACCGGAAGTGGCAGTCTGGCTTTTTGCGGCTTCACCGAAAATTCGGTTTAAGTTCTTTTCGTCAATCAGGTAGGTCAATTTAAACTTCTGCTTTTCTTTTATCTGTTTTCCAAAATCAGAAAGAGGACGCCTGCGGCCTTTGCCGTGAGGTCCTGGTGGATATGGTCTTCGTACCTGCGCGCACTTATCCGAAGAACACCTTGTTCCCTTAAGGTTTAATCTTACTCCCAATGCTCTTTCTTTTTTTTCTTTTGGTCCTACCATTTTATTTTATAAATTAAACTCTTCTGGTTTTTTTAGGTCTCGGCCCGTTGTGCGGAACTGGGGTTACGTCTTTGATAGAGTTAACCGCGAAGCCCTGTCCAATCAAAGATCGAACTGCGGAATCTCTTCCACTGCCAACTCCACGAACAACAATATCCACATCCTTAGTTCCAGCAGCATGCATCTTTTCGGTAACAACGGCAATAATCTTAGAAGCGGCAAAAGGAGTCGCCTTCTTCGGACCGGAAAAACCCAAGGAACCGGCGGTTGCCCAGGCAATAACTCCACCCTTGTCATCAGTTACGCTGACAATTGTGTTGTTGTATGACGCGTTAATATAAACCTTAGCTTTTTCGGCTTTTCTGGTTTTTTTGGAAGCGGAAGATGATTTATCTCCGGATCCTGACGCTGATTGTACAACTTTCTTTTTGCCCATTGATTTTATTTTTTATTAAAAATTATTTTTACTTGAGATCAACTTTTCTCTTTCCGGATCCTGCAGTGTTTCTGGTGTTTCCTCTGGTTGTTCTGGAATTGGTCTGAGTATTCTGTCCACGAACCGGAAGCCTTCTTGCATGTCTAGCTCCACGATAAGTCATCAGATCCTTTAAGCGATTGATGTTCTGTTTAACTACCTGTTTCAAATCACCTTCAATACGCATGGTCTTTTCAACGTAGTTCTTAATTTTATTAAGCTCATCCGAAGTAAGATCTTTCGCGAGCTTCTCTCCGTCGATTGAAGTCTCTGCCAAAGTTCTGGCGCTCAAGACATGGCCAATACCATAAATATAGGTGAGAGCCACCTTAATTTTCTTATTATCCGGAATGTTAACACCTAAAATACGCATTGATTAGTTTTATTTATCCTTGTCTTTGTTTGTGCTTTTTCGTTTTACAAATCACATATAAGCGCCCATCGCGCTTTACAATCTTACAAGAATTACAAATTTTTTTGATTGAAGATCTTACCTTCATTTTATTAATTCCTACGAACGATTCTACCTCTGCCTCCATCCGGGCTCATTTCCATCGTAACCCTGTCGCCAGGAACGATTCGAATGTGATGCAACCGCATCTTTCCAGAAAGGTGGGCAAGAACTAAACGGTCTGGATGAACCTTTACTCTAAAAGAGAGCCCTGGAAGAGCCTCTTCTACAATTCCCTCCACTTTGTCTACGTTCTTGTCGAGTTTATCGCTCATTAATGGACGTTTCAAAATTGTAAACGAAGGCTGACCCTATGTCAACCGCTACTCAATTACAACCTTTATTTTATCCTCCTCGAGAGGCATTTTGCCAGTCCAAAAAGGTGAGATTTTAAGCCTTGCGGACGAAAGATCTTTAAGGTTGGAGAATAACGAACGCACCTCATTTGCGGTCTTTCCGGCGATATCCTTTTTAAACTGGTTGCCATCGAAATCTTGAACTGTGTTCCCTTTTACCCCTGCGGTAAATTTAAGGACCCCCTTCGCATAGTCCGGAGAGACGCTCGAATACAAAATTTCCGGATTCTCTAATTTAGTGCCATCGCGCCCGTCTTCCTTTTCGGAAATTTGTCCCAATAAATCTTTCAAATCAGATTCCTTGAATCCGATTGCGGTTAATTTAGCCTCTCCGATAACCGAAAATTTACCTTCCTCATTAGTGTTAGTATTCGCCGTAATTTTTGTAATTTGAAAATCAGAGGCCCCATCAATGATTTTAAATTCTTGAGGAACACCTTGGAAAACTACACTGCTAAAAGAACCTTCTAATAATTCCGAAACTTTTGCTTTTGCATCCGCGACATCTTTATCTGACGGAACAGCCTTTTCACCAACAAAACCACCAGTAGCCCCTTCTGGCAAACTTCCATAAAACGCATCGTATTTTGGAGTTCCTTTGAATCCCAAAATTGTAAGCTTATCTATCGGCCCAAAATTATAACCCTCGCCAGGTTGATCCGCGGTAACCGTTGTGATCACACTAGAAGCAATAATCTTTCCGTCTTTTATATCTGCTCCAGGAACGACCACTTGATTATCAAGTCTAAAAATTTTCCCATCTGGGGTTGCAAAACGCGTTGTGGCAACTAGCGGCTGAGATTGAGAACTGTACGCATTATAAATCGTAATCTTTCCAGTTGCCTTGAGTGATACCTTCTTTTTGGATGTGGCTTGGAAGAACTGAGTAACATTCTTTGGCTGTGTAAATACCTGTGCCGGAACAATTTGCGAAAACACATCTACTTTATTGCTCGCGGAGGAAGCCGAAATTACGAGATTTTTTTCCCATGGTTCCCTCTCAAATTTAACGACCACCTCTCCGCGGTTAAAAACTTTAGCTCCAAAATAATAAATCCCACCAAAAACAATCGCCAAAATTCCTAACGAAAAAATTATTTTAGAGAAAGAAAAGCTTTTTTTCTCTGAATCCTCAAAATTGTCGTCATTATGTCCGTCGGAAAAATTATGCGAACTCTTTCTATCTAAATTGATTGGCTCATTTTCCCCTACATCAACATGGTAAACATCTTTTGCGGGAACATCTTCTTCCTCATCCGAAGAAACTTCCTCCTCATCGTCTAAGGCTTTTTGCGAACGGTGCAAAACTTTCGAAGGCTGCTTGGAGACTATATCTGAAATAGATCCTTTTTTCGTTCCTTGAAAAAGCGGATGTATTGCCTCCCAGCCATTAGACTTGGCAAGAGCCAAAACATCCTCATCGACTGACTCAATATAAATTTCCTTATCCATTTCGGTGGCCACTTCTTTTAAAGAATGGAAATTAGAAACCTCTTCACCAAAACGAGAGCCTCGAGGTATCACCAAGGTTATCTCCTGACTTTTTGCCGACTCAATCTTTTTCAAAAGTGATTTTGCGTCTTCGGTTTTGGATACTATTATTTTTAACATTTTTTAGTGTGAAATCAGCCAATGAATTCTGCGTCTTAACGGATGGTTAATACGTTCATCCCCTTTATCATAATAGCATTCGATTAATGGCGCTAGTTGTGCAAAATTGTCCGGAATAGATTTTGGCTTAAATCGGTTGCCAAGCTCAAAACCTAATTTGGAAAGAACCTCCTCATGTGGATAGTGTTTAAGCTCAACCCTACCCTTTTTAAGCGGCAAAACTGCAGGAAATTCTATCGGTGATTTAAAATATACATTTCCGTTCGCTTTTATCCTTGCAAGCTCGCTCAACAGTGAACTAAGTGCCGGTTTCCATATCTTCAAAACCTGATCAGCCACCCTCTCGGACACATTATCGTTCAGATATCGGTCATATATATCCAATGTCGCAAATGGACCCAAACCCCAAGTATCCGCAATCTTTCCCAAAAAATTTCCCAATGACCAATCCAAAAATTGTCTTCTAAATATCTCCTTTCCGCCCGGCTCATATTCCAAATAAATGCTTCTGCCGTCCGGACGGATATCTAGCAATGCACTCTTCCCGGCGCTATGGGCCACAGCCATAAGTTCAGACTTATCCTTGGTAGTTAAAAACACCTTGTCGCCAGAATAAATAATAGGCTGAACCATGTCGAAAGAAGTTCTGTCGGTAAATATTAACTCCAGCACACCTTTGACCTCCCTCCCCCTTAAACCAACCGGAGAATGAACCAATGACGAATCCACAAAAAAAGCGATTGGCCTACTCCCTAGAAGAATAGTATCCAGCTCGTCACGACCCATCTCCTCGCCGACCTCCTCTCTAAATTCTAAAAATATCTTCTGTGTTAGCTGCGCCAAAAAGTTTTCTATTTCTATTTCGTCAATTGGAATATCTTTATTTGGACGAATATATTTAAAATTAAAAAAGCGCACCGCTGAAAAATCCGGAGAGAGCGCCACAATAGAATAGTTAGAACTGTTTTCCTTTTTTACCTCAAATCTTTTTCGTAAATCAAAATTTAAAAAAGAAAAATTATGGGCACGATGAATTTTCCTATCCTCGTCAATAAAAAAAGATGAGGTTCGGGAGTCATCCCCGCCAATTTCATAAACTGAAAATTTTTCTTTTGCTCTGGAAAACATCCTCACCTAAAAATTATAACATATTTAAATAAACACTCATAAAAAAAATCCTGCGGCAGCAGGATTACATTACGTTGGCGGTTGAAATCGGACAAACCTTACCGCGCACAAAAATATTGTCGGCATCCCATTCGGCCAAAATTTCCTTCGGATCGTTAAACTTTGGGCGGGCAACACTGATATTGGGGCTTTGCAAGCTCTTGCTTGAAATTCCAGGATAACCCCCTTCTGCGACAACAATCAAAGTAAACTTCGAAGAGCTTAATTTTTTACAAAAATCATGCAATATTTGTAGCGCCCTACGTTCGGCAATCTCTCGACTCTCGGCAGAATATTCAAATATTCTGTAAAAAACATCGCCGCCAAGAGATGACTCTCTTTGCAAATGACAAATCAAATGCCACTTTGTTAGAAGTTCGCTCGAACCTTTGATTTTGGTAACAGTTAGCCTCTCAGTGCCCATACTTCCTCCTTATGCCAAATATCTATAAAAATATAATCACCAAACCACTAAATCGTCAAAATTACCCTGATTTAAAATTTGAGATATAATTACCACATGGAAATAATTATATCTGCAGTTGTTTTATTAATCGGTCTTGGGGTTGGATTTTATTTGTTATTGAAAGAAATTAAGGGCCAAAAAGACAAACCCGCGGATAACTCGATGCTCCTACTCCAAAATCAGCTGAATGAAATGAATAGAATTATGGACAGCAAGCTCGGCGAATCCACCAAAGCCATTCAAATGCAATTTGGTGAAACTGCAAAAATAGTCCAAAACGTCACCGAAAGACTCACTAAGCTAGATGAGACCAACCGTCAGGTAATCAATTTTACCGACCAGCTACAATCCCTTCAGGATATTTTAAAAAATCCAAAACAACGTGGCATTTTAGGTGAATATTACCTAGAAACCCTCCTTAAAAATGTTTTGCCCCCAGGAAGCTATCAGATGCAGTATCCTTTTAACGATGGAACAATCGTTGACGCCGTAGTTTTTGTTAAAGAAAAAATAATTCCGATTGATTCCAAGTTCTCGCTAGAGAACTACAATCGCTTAGTAGAAGAAAAAAATGAAGCCGAAAAATCCAGACTGGAAAAACTATTTGTAAGTGATTTAAAAAATCGGATAGTTGAAACTTCAAAATATATACTACCGGAACAAGGAACGATGGATTTTGCTTTTATGTTCATCCCTCACGAAGCAATATATTACGACCTAATCGTTAATAAAATTGGCGCGCTCAAAGAAGAAACCGAAAATCTTATTCAACGCGCGGCGTCAAAGTATAAAGTTATAATCGTCTCCCCAACTTCCTTCTTAGCCTACCTCCAAACGGTTCTTCAGGGGCTCAAAGCACTACAAATCGAGGAGTCAGCCAAAGAAATCCGAAACAACGTAATTAAGCTGGGGCAGCACCTAGGGGCCTACAACGAATATATGAAAAAACTCGGGGACAACCTTGGAACCACCGTAAATGCCTTTAATCGGGCTCACAAGGAACTCCACAAGATAGATAAGGACGTTATGAAAATCGGTGACTCCGAAGCCGCTATAGAGCTTATTACTCTGCAAACGCCCGAAGACAACGAAGACTAATTTGACGCTGGTTACTACTCGCTAGTATTATTGGATTAGAAACTATAAAACTTCATCAAGGGGGGCGGCTTGATAAGGAAGCGAGGAGAGTCAAAACTCAAGGACCAGAAAAACCCTGGCCCGAAAAACGAACTACGAGTGGTTGGATCTTTGTCTATTCTCCAAAGAATTAACCCACTCGTCACCGGATATCACCACTCCAAGAAAAATGGCGAAATCGACTCAATGGGATTCGACGTCACCATTTTCCTTCGGAACGGTTTTGCTTTCGTTATCCAGATCAAATCCAGCAATAAGAAACTCGAAACTCATTTCAAGAAATACCCCCATATCCCCGTTATTATTGTTTCTTCAGGACTAACCGACGAAAGAATCGCCGAACTCCTAAGCCAGCTGATTAATGAGTTTGGCAAAAATTTCTTCGAGAAAGTCATCGACGAAAACGATGTCTATCCAGAATATCGGCGGCACAAAGCGCCAGAATAACAAAAACCCCCCGCAATATGCGGGGGGGAATTTTTATTAATCTATTTTCTTCTTTTCCTTAAAAATGTGGGGATATCCCAAACATCATCATCTGGCTTTTCTTGTTTCTTTGGTTCAATTATCGGCTGTGGTTGCGAAATAACACTCTTGGAAATTGGTGCAAAAGCTCCAATTGGATTTTCTTTTGGTACAACGGACTCCGGTGGCTTTTCTCCTAATTTTTCGAATTTAGAAGTAAAGAATTGTTTCTCTCCGCCATGAGTTGTAAAAAGTGAAGTTGTTGGTGCAGCTCCATTAAATCCTGCGGCAATTAAAGTTATTTTAATTTGATTGTCGCGCAATCGCCTATCGTGATATGCTCCAAAAATAATTTTTGCGGATGGATCTGCAGCTTGGGAAACTAACTTGGCTGCGTCGTTAATTTCTGCCATCTTCAAATCTCTGCTACCGGAAATTCCCAAAATCACACCTCGCGCTCCTTCAGCGGAAATCTCAAGCAATGGAGACCTTAGGGCATTAGTAACCGCCTTCACCGCCCTATCCGGTCCAGAGGCTGTGGAAACACCGATTATGGCCGTTCCGGCATCCTGCATGACCGCTCTCACGTCTGCAAAATCAACATTAATAATTCCAGGAGTAACAACCAATTCTACAATTCCGGAAAGTGCATTCTTTAAAACTTCATCGATTGCTTCGAACGCTTTTAAAACCGGGGTGTCTTTGCTGATTATCGAAAAAATTCTATCGTTCGGAACAACAATTAATGCATCTACTTTATCTTTAAGCTTCAAAAGTCCTTCTTGAGCGATTTTAGCCCTTTGAGCTCCTTCAAACGCGAAGGGCTTTGTCACTACCGCGATTGTCAGCGCTCCACTTTGTTTAGCAACTTCAGCAACAATTGGAGTTGCGCCAGTTCCAGTTCCTCCACCAAATCCGGCAGTTAAAAATACAATATCCGCTCCACGCAAAGTCTCCGCGATTTCCGAACGATTTTCTTCGGCCGCTTGTCTTCCAAGTTCAGGATTCATCCCCGCACCTAAACCGCGGGTTAAATTTTTTCCTACATAAATTTTCCTCTTAACCAAGGCGTGATCCAAGTCTTGATGATCTGTATTGATTGCAATAAATTCAACACCCTTAATAAAATTCTGACTCATTCTTGAGGCGGCGTTACCTCCTCCTCCTCCAATTCCTACAACTTTTATACTAGCAATCGGCGGGTTGGAAATGTTTTCCTTCTTCATTTTCGTTACTGATTTAGTTTTTGCGGCCGTTTATTAATTTGATGGGATGAAATTGCCAAACCAGGATTTCACCTTTTTAACGGTGTCTCCCAGAGAGAATCCTTTTTCATCATTAAATGTCCAGCCCTCTTTCTCCATGCCGGACATAAGTAATCCCAAAGAACTGGCAAATTCCGGATCCTCTACCATGTCGGATGAAGCCGTATCACCTTCTCGCTCCAACTTCTCCGCCGCGGAAGCAAACCCGATCTGACACGAAAGCTTGAGCTCCTGTCTGGCTAATTCCGTAAGTCCGGGCATTTTAGAGCCACCACCTACGAATATCGCCCCACCCGCCAGCCTCCCTGCCTTGCCCATCAATTTAAGCTCATTATTAACAAATTCAAGTATCTCCGCAAGGCGTGACTCAATTATCTCGGAAACGAACCTTCTGGATATATTTCCCTTAGCATCTGGCACGAATTTCTTAAGTTCGAAAGACTCCTTAGAATTAACCTCGCTTGAAAGCGCATACCCGTATTGCAACTTAATATTTTCGGCGGCACCAACCGGAATTCGAAGTCCAACCGCCAAATCATTTGTAATATTACTAGAACCAACTGGGAAAATTTGCGCACCTACTAATTTATTTTCTTCGTAAACCGCCATACTAGTTGTTCCAAAACCAATATCCACTAAAACAACTCCCAGCTCTTTTTGGTGCTTGCTCAAAGTTGCCTTAGCAGTTGCGAGCGGATTAAATAGTAAAAAGTTTTTTTCTCCTCCAACAAGTTCAAGCAAGCGTCCGGCAGAAGTTCCGTGCGGAGAGAAAACATCGATTAAAACTGCTCCGACTTCCAAACGATTTCCGGAAAGTCCGCGAGGGTTAATAATATCTGCCACACCATCAACAATAAATTCTTTAATAACCACATCAACCACCATTCTGTTTGGTGGCAAATTAATTGCTTGTGCCGCCTTCACCGCTCGATCAATATCATCTTGATAAATTTCATTATCGGCCCTGGAAACCGCGATAATTCCTTTTTGATGCTGAACTCGGGCTTGTGGCGAACTAATATTTGAATAAATAACTTTTAATGCTGACTTATTAATTCGGCGAATTGGCTCTACGGCTCGGCTTAGCGCCGGAACAGCTTCTGCCAAATCACAAACCGCCCCTTTCCGCAAGCCGGCGGCGGGTTCTTTGTAAAGAGTTCTTAAAATTATTTTTCCGTTTCTAAACTCACCTAAAGCAACTTTGATAGTTGAGGTTCCAATATCTAAACCGACAATAAAACGTGACGCCATAGTTTCTTTTCTAGTTTTTCCATTTCAATAATATCACGTTTTTTCTCATGTTGATAGCCCGCCAAATGCAAAATTCCGTGGATAAGTAGGTAGGTCAGGACCTCTACCTTCCCTTCACACCAATCATAGTTTATAAAAACCTCTCCCAAGCTCCTTCGGCCATTTTCGTTTGGAAAATTTTTATCGCCAGGAAACGACAAAATATTAACTTGCTTTTCGGTTGAAATTTTTTGCCCAATTTTGGTTTTATGGATATGTTCTAAGGCGCCGGCGCGTCTGGCAACCTTCAGCATTTCTTTATTTGTTAATAAAAAAATTTGCACCTCTGAGTTTTTGATACCCAAAAAATGCAAAAGTTCCGTAGAAATTCTTTTTAGTCGCAGCTCCGTTGTATGCTTCATTGAAGTGCGGACTTTACAACCTCGGCAACCAGCTTTCCGTCAGCCTGACCCTTAAGTCTAGCCATAGCTTCTTTTATCAAAACATTAAATTCAGTAACTCCGCCGTTTTTAATATCTAAAACTACTTTTTCAATTTCCTCTCGGGAAAGTTCCGCTGGCAAATAGCTTCCGATTATCACTAGTTCTGCTTTTTCAATATCCGCCAAATCAGCGCGATCTCCTTGCTCATAAAGCGCAATGGCCTCCTTTCTCTTTTTAGCTTCTTTCTTTACCAGATCCAAAACTTCGTCTTCGGTCAGAACTGGATCTTTCCCGGCTCCTTTCTTTTCAATTTCTTTATTTCTTAGCGCGGAAATAATCATGCGCAAAACCCCAGACTTTTTCTCGTCCTTGGCTTTCAACGCCTCCTTTAATTCGGAGTTAATTTTTTCGTAGATCATTTTATGAAGAAAGACCCAATTTCTTTAATCTGCCAATTTCTTTTGCTTTGTCTCCACGATGCTTAGCGGAACCACGAACGGAACGCTTGTTAGCATCCTTGGAATAAAAACGTCGTTTTCGGACTTCAACCAAAACGCCGCTCCTTCTAATTTTCTTAGTAAAGCGGAAATATAGGTTGCTTGCAGACTCTCCTTCCTTTTTATTTACCTCTATCATTGCTAAAAATAATACTCAAAAATAGGCTGAAAAGCAAGTTTTTGTTTTCGAGCTACCGAACACAACGAAACCCTTGGCTGGCATATGTAGACACGGGGATGAGATTCAAACGCAACGTCTCCACCCCAGCATTCACGTCATCAATCCAATTACCGCCTCGGATGAAACCATAGACAGTAGCATTAGAGGAGGAGCCATCTGAGGATATCCGACCTATTCCTTGGTTGAAATTCCATGAAGCGTTTGAAGGTCCGGCGGTTTGTTGGGTCATTGTGCCCCAACTAGTAATAGAGCTGAAGTCTCTCCAGTTAAATCCTGCTGGCGCAGCATAAGGTTGATTTGCTCCAGCGATAGTGTCATTTGTCCACTCATAAACGTTTCCTGCAAAATCCCAAATTATCTGACCGTTTGAAAGCGCATGGATCCGTTTATGAGTGAAGTCTGTATATCCAGTATCATAAGTTACATTGGTATCATCTGTCGGAGAAAGCGAAGCGCGAGTACTATTCGAATTTCCCCTACTCAAATATCCGCTTCCAACAGAACCTCCACTCCAATTCGAAGAAACATTTTGAATATTCCAGGCAATAGTTTGCCACTCGTTATTCGTAATTAAATGTGCTCCAATCGATTGGCAATAAGTATTTGACACCGACTGAGAAATCAAAGCAATCGGATATCCTACCAGAGACGAAGCTGGATATCTTCCCGACGCATTGCATGGATAGGTGTTATTCGAATACGTTTTATATCCAGTATCGTAAGTTGCTGATCCAAGCGGTCCACTACTGTCCGCGCACTTCGCTTCGTATTTCATAACCCAGAAGTCAGATGTTCCGAAACGTGAATCTCCTGGAACTTTTATCCATCCATTAGGAAATATTGTTTGTCCTAGAGTTAGGTTATTACCTATTTCATAAGAAGAAGGAGCTGTACCTCCATCTTTGTTTCCTTCGGTTAGATATTTTTGAGACTCTAGAGATACTGCGGTTAATTTCCAAGATCCTCCGGCTATGTAGGTATAATAGGAGTTTGTAGTTGTGGTGTTTTGTGGATCTATTGGCAGTTGCGAGATTGGAGAGTTTGAAGAAATGCGTTGGAAGTTAACTGGAATCCAACCAGTACCATCTGTTTTTCTGAGGTTTTGAGAGGTTACACAGTTGTAATTCCAACCAGTTGGGAGCGTTGGTAGACCTAATGAACCACAGGTGGAAGATGCATTGTCTGGAATAGATACATATACAATGGAAGAAGTTCCCATGAAGCCATTTACTACATCAGAGGAAAATAAGTTAAGAGAGGTGT
>CAZTBQ010000011.1:0-14926 GCA_964612445.1 uncultured Candidatus Saccharibacteria bacterium
CAGAAAAACCGAAAGGAAAACCGCGAGCAGTTGTCGAATCAGATTCATTTTTCATTCCTCCTTTTTATTGAACTGTCGATATAATAAAACTTTTATGCAATTTAGTCAATTTTGTTAAGGCACTACAAAAAGATTTATAATGTAATGGTTCTAAAACTAAAACGTCATAATAATAAACAAAACAAAAAAACATGGATTTAAAAATCAAAAATTACCTGGGAGTAGCAGGCATGATTGGGATTCTGCTCGTTTCATTCGCGGCATGGAGATACACAAGCTCCTACGATAGGTCGATTACACCTGGCGCATATAGAACTTTTTCCGCCAGTGGCGAAGGCAAAATAGTTGTGATTCCGGATGTCGCCCAATTCACCTTTAGAGTAATTACCGAAGGTGGTAAAAATTTGGCGCAGCTTGAAGAAACCAACTCCAATAAAACCAACGATGCCATTGATTACTTAAAGGACAACGACATTGATTCCAAAGATATCAAGACTCAAAACTACGACATTCAGCCAAGATATGAATATTCCAACTGCGGAATGTTAAGTAGCACGGTTTGTCCCCCACCGGCCATTGTTGGCTACACCATCACCAATACTGTTGATGTCAAAGTCAGAGACCTTACCAAAGTTGGAGACATCTTAAGCGGAGTCGTAGCAAATGGAGCCAATAGCGTTTATGGCTTGCAATTCACACTAGATAATCCAGAATCGGCAAAGGCGCTCGCCAGAAAGGAAGCAATGGATGCAGCTAAAGAAAAAGCAAAGCAAATTGCTAAAGACGGCGGCTTCCGAATGGGAGAATTAACCGGAATTCAAATCAATGACGGAACCGACTATTACCCGCAATATGCCTACGGCATGGGTGGCGACTCCATGAAAGAGATGAGCGTAACAGCTGCCGCTCCTCGCATCGAAGCTGGATCTAAAGATGTTAAAGTGACCGTTGTTCTAACTTACGCCATAGAATAATAATCATCAGAAAGATATTAAAAAACCACCGAGAAGGTGGTTTTTTAATTCCCAGATGAACTTGTCGTACCGGTCGAAGCGATCGGGACCACGATAATTGTCTTTTCGTCTTTGAAGTGAAAATTAAATCGCGAACGAATCTCCTTTTCGAAATTGGAAGGTAGAGAAAGATATTCTAAATCAGCTGAAAGCTGACTTCTCTCTTTTTCGGCGCGCACAACTTCAGAATTCATCTGATCATATTGCGCCCGAATCTTTTTCTTATCCTGCCACAAAGACCGCCCCTCTATAATTAGTAAGCTAAATACCACAACTCCAAACGTCAAAAATAAAACCTTCTTCCACATTACTTCTTAAGTATCTCTCTAAATATCTCCGGTGACAAACTGACTTTTCCACGCTCCTGCAATCGTTCTTTCCCACGCTTCTGCTTTCGCCATAATTTCATTTTACGTGTCACGTCGCCACCGTTTTTACCAAAATTGCCAAGTTGTTTTTTGCTGGCGGAAATTGTCTCGCGCGCGATTATCCTGCCTCCAACTTTTGCCTGAATTGCTTGAGAAAACTGAGCTTTTGGCAAAAGATCCTTTAGTCTCTCTACCGTAGACCTGGCTTCTCGTTCAGTATCAGACTTCCTGACGATACGCGTAAGCGCCGGCACAACCTCTTCCATGACCAAAATATCCAGTCTTTCCGCATCTGTCTTCTTCTCTCCGGACAACTCATAGCTAAATGATGCGTATCCTGCGGAAACTGATTTCAGCTGATCATCAAAGTCGCGAATCAACTCAGCAAGCGGCATTTTACCGGTAATCAATAAATTATCGCCAACGTTATGAATCTCTGCTATGTCTATTACATAGGTGGATTGAATGGATAAAACTTTTTGTAGATAAGTTTGCGGAACTAAAATTTCGATATCAATCATCGGCTCCCAAATATCGTCTGCCTTATCTGGAAATGCATGAGGCTCTCGAATTATTTTCTCAACGCCACCAACTTTTACTCGATAAGCAATAGATGGAAAACTGGTAAGAAATTCTAATCCGAATTCTCTAGATAGCCTTGCGGAGGTTATCTCAAAATGCAACTGCCCCAGAAGGCCAACTTTCATTCCCCTGCCCAAAGCTTCGTTTGCATCCGGTTCCAAAAATAATGCTGCATCCGTTAATCGCAGCTTACTAAAAGCTTTTTCCAAATCTTCAAATTTTGTATTTCCGTCCGGATAAAAAGAAATAAAAACTGTTGGAGTTGCATCTCGATAACCCGGCAAGGCATACGGAAGCTTGTCTTTAACTTCTTGAGTCCCTAAATTCAACATAGTATCACCGATTCTTACTAGCGCCGGCTCTTTAAATCCAGTCGCGATATATCCAATTTCTCCCGCAGATAATTTTTCTACTGCGCGAATTTCCGGCATAAAACAACCAACTTCTTTTATTCTAAAAGAATTTTTTGTAGCCACTAAATCAACCAGCTCTTGCCCAGAAAACTCACCGTCAAAAACTCGAACATAAGCCAAAATTCCTTTATGCTCATCATAGAGAGAATCAAAAATCAAAGCTCGCCCAACGTTATCCTTCAACTTTGGAGATGGAGCCGGCACAACTCGAATAACTTCCTTTAATAATTCTTCCACCCCCTCCCCTGTCTTTCCAGAAACTTTAAAAATATTTTCCGGTTCGGTTTTCAAAAGTTCCGCCAGCGCCAAGATTGTTTTTTCGGGATTAACACCAATAACGTCTATCTTATTTACTGCACCAACAATTTTTAATCCCGCCTTCTGCGCGTTTCTCAAATTCGAAAGTGTTTGAGCTTGAATTCCCTTGGTTGCATCTACAAGCAAAATTGCGCCCTCTACAGCATTCAGCGCGCGCGAAACTTCATATGAAAAATCGGAGTGTCCAGGAGTATCAATCAGGTTAAGCGTGTAACGTGTATCCTGCAACGTGTAGCTCATGCGGACCGGAGCCATTTTAATTGTAATTCCCCTCTCGCGCTCCAAATCCAACTGATCCAAATACTGGGCACGCATTCTCCTGACCTCCACGGTTTTGGTAACTTCAAGAAGCCTATCCGCAAGGGTAGACTTTCCGTGATCAATGTGAGCTATGATTACGAAATTCCTAATATTTTGCATGCAGTTGTGTACTAAAGATACGTTAAAACAGACTTATTAACAAGATTAAAATCAGATCATTCATGCTTCTTTCCGCTAAGCGATATTAATATCTTAGAATAGGCATTGGAGTTGTTTTTCCACCAAACGAAAATTGAACTTTGGGAGGGTGCCTGCCTGCCGGCAGGCAGGTTTCGGAATTATTCCCTTCCACCGACGAGCAACCTTACTCTTCTTTTTCCAAAGTAAGGCTGACTGCGAACCTTCCTGGCAATAAATCATTTTCCTCCTCATATTCATAGACCGGAGCATTACTTTCCTTAAAAATATATCCAGCGGGAGCAGTAATGCTAAAGTGAACCGAGCCAACAACCCCAGGCTGTTTATCAAAAATAAAATCATACTCAACTCCGTCCGCCGGAGGAATACGCATCGCCCTGGAATATTCCGTTGAAAAAACCGCGGTCTTTCCAGAATCAACCTTCATCCAAAAACCAAAGATATTTTTATTTCCTTCCGTAAAAATTTTCAACCACTTAGCAATTTTTGAAACCTCCTGAGTATCTTCAACATCCTTAACAAACGGGATACTAACATAATTTTTATAGTTAACTTGCGGATAAATAGTTCTTTCGAACCCGCCTTTCGCCGAAAAAACATCCGCGATAATCGGAGTATAAATTCTTCCATACACTTGATTGACGGTTTTATACCACCAATCCTTTTGCAGATTTCCGAGATGCTTCCTCTCGATCTCTAACTTATCATTTATCGTTCCATCCACAGAAATCTGACTATCCAAACTAATTTTCTGCCTAATAACATAATCGGTTTTCGCTCCGCCGATATTTGCAAAACTAACCGACAAATAGTCCCCATTAAAATTCTTTGGCAAAATAAAGCTCTCCCCGGCAAAACCTTCTTCTTTGAATATTTTCTGTAACTCTATATCCTCCGAATAAAAGACCACATCCCGATTCCGCACAGCGGAAATAATCGAATTAAATAGAGCGCCGTTCAATTCCTGGTTATTTTCTTTTAATTTTTGATAAAGCTGGACTTGGATTTCCTGAAGAACATCCTTTGAGTATTTTGAACCAATGTCGTGCCCTTTTTGAACTTCGGTCTGAAGTGTAGAAATGAAATTTTTTGAATCAACTTGTAGCTTTCCGTCGCGCACAGTTATTGGACCAATAATCGTTAACACATCCTGCACGAAGTTAGATGAAACAGCCACAACCAAATCTGCTCGGACATTAGAGGTAGAAGCAAATCCAGAATTATTTATTAAACTTGTCGCCAGTTCTCCGCTTTTCGGAAAATCCAAAAACCAGTTTGCATTTGCAAGCCGTAATTTCGTATCTACCCCATAAAGCTCTTTTGGTGGAATGTATTTAATATTTAAAGTTCTATCCACTTCATTAATATCTTTAACCGTAGAAGTCACTATTGTCCCCTTGTCTAAATTGATTTGAGCAAAACTTCCCCAAAAACCACCAGTGGGTCTTATCTCTGAAGGATTTTGTAAAAACATGAAAACTGTACGTCGGCCATCCAACCACGAAATTAACTCGGTCAAATAGCTATCAAAACTTTTCAAGCTATATTTGAAACTCAAATACTCCGACGGAACAAAATTAATAAGCTCCCTGGTTCTTGGATCCTTATCATCAATTTTATCTACCGTTGCAGAAACATCTCTCAAATCCGCCTGAACCATACGAAGAATTTCCAAAACTTCCCCTGGCTCGCCACCCAAAATTGCTTCTGGTAATTTTTGGCTCACGGAATCAATATCTCCAGAAATTTTAACCAACTTAGTCGCAAGCTCCGCCATATTTGAATAAACCGTAAATCCACTCCTAATTAAAGGAAGCACCTTATCCGTAAAATCCCCAAAAGTCTCTATCCTAAAATATTCTTTATCAGCCGGAGAAAATCCAACGCTCAAGTTTTCCGGAAGTTTCTGCTCGGAAAATTTGACTCGCACTTCTTCTATTAATCTTTTACCTTCAGAGTATTTACTAAACACAAAAAATCCTCCTCCAAAAATGACCAGAATGGCAAAGCTCGCCAACCAGCCTTTCCAATTTATACTTCGGGTTGGGATGCCGTCATCGGATTCAGGACGCTGAGAAATCGCCCAAAGCGCCTCATCCGCCTTCGCTTGCATTGGAGTTGGCGGCAAGTCTGGTTTCCGCTCTTCCTTCATGACCGGACGGATATCTCTAACCTTTTTATGGATATTTTTCTTGGGAATATACTTCACTTACCATAAGTTTAACCGATTATGAACAATTTATAAAATTAAACAATCGGAATCTGATATAATAAATACATGCAAACAAAAACCGGTTTTTTGCCAAAAGTATTTTTGGGGATTTTGATTATTGTTTCCGGATTATTGATGATCGGCTCCTCGCTTCACGATTCGTTAATAATGGATGAGCTGGCGCATATTCCGGCAGGCTACGGATATTTAAAATATAACGACTATCGCTTAAACCCAGAGCATCCACCACTAACCAAAGTTTTGTCGGCAGTACCGCTCGTGTTTATGGACTTAAACTTCCCAACGGAATCTAAAGCATGGCAAACCGATATTAACGGCCAATGGGATGCCGGGAGAGAATTTATCTTCGGATCAGGAAATGATGCGGATTTAATTATTTTCTGGGCGAGAATCGGAGCAATTTTTTTGACCTTAGTATTAACTTTAATAATCTATTACATTTCTAAAAAATTAACCGGACCAATTCTGGCCTTCTTGCCAACAGCGCTTTTCGCTTTCTCACCGTCCGTCCTGGCGCACGGCCACTATGTAACCACAGATATTGCCGCAGCTTTTGGAATATTAATTTCTTTATATAGCTACGCAAACTTTCTAAAAAAACCGACCTTCAAAATGGGAGCGTTTGCGACTATTTGTTTTGGATTGGCGCAACTCTCAAAATTTTCGGCAGTCCTGCTTATTCCGTTTTATCTAGTGATTGCCGTTGCTTGGGGAATTCACAAAGCTATTCGGTTAGAAGTCCCTCCGATTGGCAAAAGCAAAATTAGAATGTTTTTTGAATTGCCAATAAAAGAATTGGCGAAGCTCGCTGTAATTGGCATAGCCGCAACGCTATTAATAATTTATCCAACATATTTTATATTTACCAGGAATTATCCAATAGAACGACAAGCCCAGGAAACAGAATATCTACTGACCTCTTTTGCCGAGGGGCCAACCAAACCGGGAGAAATTTGCATCCCAATGCGCTGTCTTGCCGAGGCAAATATCTGGATGGCGGGCAACGAAATAACCAGACCATTTGCTGAATACATGCTCGGAGTTTTAATGGTAACCCAACGAGAAACCGGCGGTAACACCAGCTACTTCCTTGGAGAGGTGTCTAACTTGGGATCGCGCACCTACTTCCCTGTTGTCTTTGGATTAAAAGAAACACCAATGTCTCTCTTGCTACTTTTTGCGGCAATAATTTTTTCGATATATAAAATATTTACCACAAAATCCGGAAAAAAGGCTTGGAAACGACTGTGCGATTGGTCGGAAAATAATATTCAAAAATTACTCTTTATTTTATTTATTGTTTTCTACATGGGAATGAGCATAAAAAGCCCGCTAAATATTGGCTATCGCCACCTAATGCCAATCCTGCCGTTAATATATATATTAATTGCTACCGCCTTTGTCCACAAAAAAGAAATGTGGTGGGGATATCTCTCAATAACCCTGATTGTATTTGCTGGAGCAGTTCAAGCCTTTGCCGTATATCCATATTTCATCTCCTATTTTAATTTTATCGGCGGAGGAACAATGAATGGATACCGATATGTAACCGACTCAAATTATGATTGGGGCCAGGACATGTATGAACTTAAAAATTTTGTGCAGAATAATCCGCAAATTGATAAAATTGCTATCGACTTCTTCGGCGGTTCGGATGTTCAGTATTACTTAAAGGATAAAGCCGTCAGCTGGTGGTCTGCCAAGGGCAATCCATTAAACGAAAATATTCGCTGGTTCGCCGTTTCGGTGAACAACCTTCAAGGACAAATCCAACCAAAAATACAGTGGCTTACAAGATACGAACGCGATGAGTACCGCTGGCTAACCGATGCCCGAGAAAGAGAGCCGGGAATGGGAGGTTTGCCGAAGCCGGATTATAAAGTTGGAACTTCAATATTGATTTATAAGTTGCAATAGTCCAGAAAATAGAACATAGCATCTAGAATTTAGAATGCCCAACCATAAAAAGTATAGAATTTTTTATTCCTCTATTTTCTAAATTCTATGTTCTAAGTTCTACTTGACTATTTGTAATACACTTTATTCTCCACTCTAAAATCGACATACTGCAATTTATTTATTCCGCCTCCGATCTCTTTAATAGCCGAGAGCGCAAATATTGGACTGAATCTCAAGCTAAACAATATCTCCGGACCTGAAGAACTTACTATCTTTGCTTCTTCTAATTTTAAATCTTGAATTTCTAAATATTTATAGTTCAATCCGGCGGCACCAACTACCTCGAATATCTCTTTTACATAATTGAATTTTTCGCTTGGCAAAACTCGAAGTGACATTCCAAGTTCCCTATCCGAATAATCGCGAATGTTATAAATCAAAGACCCTTCACTTGGCATTCCCTTAGAAAAAATTATTCCCTCATTGTCGAATGAAAAACACCTTTGAGCTCCCTGTTCCATACACCAAACTCCATAATTTTCTCTCTCAGAAACCCGAAGAACAATCTTCTTCTTAAAATATGACTTCTCAACCTCGATGCTCTTAATCTTTGGAATAAGTTTATCAATATCCTCAAACTTGTCCGGCCAAATCAAAATATTATTGAATCCGAATATATATTTAGAATAGCTTCCCCCAAAAATCTGCGCTCTTACTGCTGTCAAAACATCCTGAGTAGGCACCTCTTCATTCCCGACAACCTGAATATCCGACGTCCTAAAAAAACGTGTTCGAAATATAAAATATCCAATCCCGTCAAAAACAAATAAAACTCCGATGGATATTAAAATAAAATTGCGCAAAATACGGCGCTTCCTCTTCTCTCGGCCATGCTCTCTTAAATATGCCGATAAATTTTTTTCGTTTTTCTTTTTACTTATCATATATGGTCAGGCACCTAGCTATAATGATAACTCTATGACGGAAAATGCCAATATGTTAAAATATTCAAATGGAAAAATATTTAAACTTCTTGAATGTTCCAGCCTCGAAACTCCCGGAATATGATGAACACGAGCACAAAGATTTTCGCGGTTCATTCGAATGGAGGGTTTTAAGAATTCTTTCAGAATTTGTATCCGGATTCCAGTTTTTGGCAGATTTTAACGAACAACGCACAGTAACCTTTTTCGGCTCCGCTCGCTTTAAAGAAGACAATAAGTGGTATAAAGTCGCGCGCGAGCTCGGAGAAATTTTAGGCAAAAAAGGGTTTGGTGTTATAACCGGCGGAGGACCAGGAATAATGGAGGCCGGAAACCGCGGATGCTCGGAAGGAAATGGACTCTCAATCGGACTCAATATTCAACTCCCGCACGAGCAAAGAATGAATCCATACGCCAAGAGAGGAATTGGTTTTCACTATTTTTTCAGCAGAAAAGTAATGCTTGCCTACTCCGCGCAAGCCTACGTATATTTTCCAGGAGGGTTTGGAACTCTAGATGAATTTTTTGAAATTGTGACATTAATTCAAACCAAAAAAATGTCCAAAAAAATTCCAGTGATCTGCGTTGGAAAAGAGTTTTGGGAACCGTTATTTCATTGGGTTGAATCACAGGTTTACGGAAAATTCGACGCAATTGATAAAGACGATATGAAAATCTATCACGTAGTAGACACCGCCGAAGAAGCTTTCAAGATAATAAAGAAATCTCCGCACATTAAATATTTCTAGTAAACATAACAAAAAACAACTCACATGGGTTGTTTTTTGTTATGTAGATTTTATGATATTAAAAAATCAATCAGGAAAAAATCGAGTAGCGTTTTTTTATTTGAATACCTCTTGGAGCTTCAGGTAAAAAATCTACAACTTCATCCCATATTTTTTTTATTTCATCCAAAGGATAAAACCTCTCAAAAATCAAACGAATACAATTTGGTTCCACTTTCAACAAAACACCCTTCCCTTGCAGGTTTTTTTTAAGATCATCAAAGTTATCCTGACCCTCAAAATAATCTCCGCTAAACCAGATATTTTGCTCAGCTCGGCCCCCGTATCCGGATCCGTACGTCTCATACCCTTTAGAATTCAGCTTTAAAACAGCGTCTTTTACTTGAGGCTCAATCCCTTCTATATACATGCCAAGTTTTAATTCAACAGGACTAGGATTAGGCCGGTTTTTTTTACGACTTGCAAGAGCCGCCCAAGCTTCACCCTTAACAGACTTTCGTTGTTTTGCATATTGCGAGTAAAGCTCAACTTCTTCTTCGGTAAAATTCCAAAATTTTCTCAACGCCTCCACCTCTTCCGGATTATGCTCTTCTAAAATCCTATCGATTACCTCAGAATCTCTAAAATCCACCTCTCTGTGATCTGGCTTACTGTCAATATTCCCGACACACCCAACATCTTCTTTGCTTTCGGAAAAATTCTTCATTCTCCGATTATAACAATTGGTTTAATAATCTTCCACCGACCATCTATTTTTTACCGAATTGTGTAGCCCCAGGGGAAATTGCTACCTGCCGCGGGCAGAGATAAATCCAGAAAAAACATAAACTATTTTATTGTATCAATTTTTATCGGTCCTTTGTCCGAACTGTCTTTGGCCAATTCCATTATAATTTTCTTTTTTCCCCTAAGAGCAAAAAGGATTGAGGTGCTAATTGCTCCGAAAATAAAAACAAACACAAAAAGAATATTAAATCCGAACTTGCTTGCTATTATTGCACCAAAAGCGGCGCTGGAAGCCGTTGCCAGACCAACGCCCACATCCTCAAGAGACCACTCAAAACCGGTTATCCGACGATCGATATGCTTGGTAAATACAATACGCCAAGCCGGCACTGCCATGGCATTAGCTGCTCCGTTTAAAATTTGCAGCAAATAAATATGCCAAGGCTCGGAAGCGATCATATAAAACAAGGGGATAATTGATATTAAGGCCGTGCCAGCAATCATAAACGAATATTCATCAAACTCTCCTTTTATCTTGTCCATTATCACGCTAAACGGGATAACCAATATTACCCTGGTGATCCAATAGAAAGACACCGCATATCCAATAACCTCAATTCTATCGGTTATATTTTCCAAAACAAAAACCGCATAAATTGGCGCTAGAAGACCAACTGCAAAAAACAAAAAGAAATCCGAAGCTATTAACGTTTTTACGAATCGATTTATAGAAATTTTACTAAGCATATATAGATTCTACCTCATTAGCGGATTTTCTCCATCTCCCCCTCTCCTAAATCATTATCGAAACTTAAATCGTCTAAAAATATTTTCATAAGTTATGTAATTAAGTATAAGCTTTTTTGGCAAGAAAAAATATCTTCCAAAAAGTCACAGTACTTCTATTCTGGGCATTTTTGGATTAATCCTCAGAAATTTCTATTATCGGCGAAGGAAGATCTTGGACGCCAATCTCAATAAATCTAAGAGGTTTAATCTTGTCGCGACTAATCCATTCACTGCCATTCCTTCTTTCAAAATTATTACGATCAAAAATATAGATAAAACCCTTGCTTCTCTCATTCAATTGCTCCAGGGTTGCCTTGGTAGCCTTAAACACAAGACTACCATTTTTATACGAACAAATTAACCTTAGTCCTTTCGGACAATTAGTGCTATTGATTAATGCCATAACCGCGGCATAGGAAACAAATGGAGAGGCAAATACAGCCGGTTTACCGTCGGGCACCTTGCGCCCGTCAATAACAGTGTAAGCTTGCCTTGGCTCGAACTCGTCAATTAAGCTTTCGCTTCCATGAAAAACGTATTTATTCGATTTTTGTAACTCCAAAAACTCTTTCATAATATTCTCGGTGGACCCAGGGAGAATCGAACTCCCGCCTCCGCAATGCGAATGCGGCGTTATACCACTTAACTACGGGCCCAAATATTAGATTGTAAAGCAATGGGAATGTTATCTGATTCCTTAGTGAGCTTGCGAATTTAGGAATCAGGAATCCCTTTAGGGACTGTGTTTTGCCACTGAACCATAGGCCCAAACCTGTCTCGCCAAGGGCGGAAAAGCAAGCTAATCATAGCTAAAAAATAACCAAAAGTGAAGATGTCACGCCAAAACAAAACAGCCCGATTGGGCTGCTTTGATATTCCTTAATTCCTCAGCTCTCCGCCAAAATCAACCTCTCTCCCCGCCGCCGCTCTCACTTCAAAAACTTCAACATCTAACTTCTGCTCGGCTTCATTAATTATTTCCGCCTCCCTAACTTTTCTGTCCGATTGGTTAATAAATCTCAATGAATTTTTAACATCGTTGTTGTCCAAATTATTTTTTGCTTCCTCAATATCTTTTTCGGCGCTTTCGATTACGCTATTCACCGCATCCGAATTATAATTTCTGTCTTTCTCGCGCTCTTTAACCTTCTCTTTGAATTCGTCGATTGACTTCTTAACTTTTTCCAAGCTATCTTCGGTAAACTCTTTAGTGAAAACTTCGTCGGCAGGTTTTTCATCGGCAGTTGTTGTCGCCGACTCAATCACTGGAGCCATCTTCGCCGCCATAAATAACATGCTCCTTGTAGATAAAACCGAATCTTCTATTGAGGCTCGCACTCCCTCCGCCTCAAAAGCCAGATTGTCGATTTTTGAATCTAAATCAGCCAAAACTAAAGGCTCGGTCTTCATCTTTTTGCTTATAACCCCCTTTAATACCGCGCCATTTGCCCTAAGAGCCGTTTCTAATCGAGAAGCTTCGGCAATGGCCACATTGGACACTTTCTGCTCCTGGAGCAAAGAAATTTGGCTTCTGGCCTCCGCGGATGTTTTCTCTATTTCCACAACCAAAGAATCAGAAACATCTTGAGTAAGCCTCCCCAAAGAAGCCAGCTGAGTAGCCTCGGAAAGTCTTCGTTCAACCAAATCAGCCGCCAAGGCAGCTCTCTTTTGAGTTGTGTTTGCCAATAATCTCAAAACATTTTCATTAACATTGCGCTTCACCGCATACAAAACATCTCCAGGCAAAGATCCTTCGGATGCAAACGAGGTGCTCGCCGTAATAACCATCAAGCCTAAAATACTAGCGAAAATTGTTGCTGGTACACGCAAAGACAACTTCCAAAAACCGACCGGCTCAAATTTAACTCTCTGCTCCCTTTCGGCAGCCGCAGAAATTATCTTCAAATACAAATCTTCTTTTCGCTCCGACGAAAGATTGATTTTAGATTTTGCCTTATTTAGTTTTTCTAAAAATTTATCCATTTTTTTCTGCAACTGCTTTCCTTAATTTTTCTAATGCCCTGTGCAGCCGGACCGAAGCGCTATTTGGTGAAATTTTGAGAACTTCAGCAATTTCTTTGATATCCATGTCATCAATATATTTCATAGTTATCAACTCCTGAACATCTTTTGGCAGTCCGCACATTACTCCTTTAATTTCTTCGAACAAAGAACTAATTTCATGAGCTTCGTTCTCGCTAGCTCCCGGCTCAGCCCAATCGGAATCTTCCATTAACTCATCCAGACTGGATTCTTTTTTCTTTCTCGAATGGTCAATAATCAGATTGGTTAAAGTTTTATACAGAAATGCTTTCGGATTCAAAACATCTCCGCCTTTCTGGGTATACTCCCAAAATCTCAAAAAAGCCTCCTGAACCAACTCTTCTGCCCTATCCTTTGAGAACACTCGAAAATAGGCATGACGGTAAAGAGCAGTAATATGCTCTTCGTAAATCTTCCTAAATGTGTCGCTGTGAATGTTACTGTTATGCATTAGATATGACGTTCTAACCTTAATTTGCTTACATTATAACCTGCCAAGCAAATGAATGCTAAACCTCTTCAAAATCAAACATCGGCGGAGGCATATTAACTCCGTCTTCCAGTATAACTCCTGATTTTTCAACAAATATCTTCTCGGGAGTCGCGTAGACTGTAGATTTCTCGGGTCCTACAAAATGACTGCCAACTTTCATATTTGGTAAATTATGAGCCTTTCCGTCGCGACTCATATAATCCACTAGCCAAGTCATTATTGGATCACCGACGATCATCGTTGATTTTAACGCTCCCGAATCAATCAAAGCTTGCGCCGTTTTAATTTCTTCTTCACTCAACACAGAACCCGCCTTCGTCTTCCCATTCTCGGAACCACCAATAAGTTGCTTTATTACGGATCTAATATGTCCGAGAACATCGATATCGCCCACAAGAATATCTTCTTGTTTAACAGTCTCAGGAGACATATGAATAACAGCAACTTTACCCTCTGTCTGAAAAACAAGACCGCTACAATTTAAAAATCCGGGAGCATTAATAATTGAATTTTCGTAAACAGCGCCTACAACTCCCGCCTCTGGTTGATAAATTAAATGTTTTTCGTACGGAAATTTCTTCTGCTGTTCGGCAAAGTCAACTTTAATTTTTTCGCTAACCGCCTTTTTATCCCTCGCATCCTTAGAAAATGATTTAACCCACCTCTTTAAAAAATTTAGTGGATTAGCACTATATTTTTCCCGGTAATAATCAGCCTCATTTTTATACTGAGTAGTTCTTGTTCTGTATTCCTCATCCCATTCGGACTGCGGCTTAAGCGAAGCATTCCATCCTTTTTTTCCATTAATAGATTCTCTAATTTCTTCGATTCTCTGAGCATCTATCGCATGTCTTTCTTTTTCTGCATTTTCCTCAGCCTCTTCCTTTAAATTAATTGACTCCACGCTTTCCGGAGTTTTTATTACTTCTATTTTGGATTCCGAAACGACTTCTTGATCTGCTACTGCGTCTTCGGATTTAGAAAACTTTTCCATGACTAGATAATATCAAAGTTGTCACCTTAAACAAAATTCCACGAACTTATATTTAAAACCCCACGGATTGTGGGGTTTTAAATATAAGGCGGGCTGCTGGGAATCGAACCCAGTCTTTACGAACCCGAATCGTACGTACTACCGGTATACTACAGCCCGTAATGAGGAGCAAAATGGTCAGCCGTAAACATTTTGTCCGAATGCCCGGGATGCAAGGCTCACTTACACCCCGAAATGCCTAGTGATTCTATCTCAAAAATCACGAAAAAGCCATAACTACCAGCTCCCTCCGCCGCCTCCCCCAGATCCTCCGCCAGAGCTCCCTCCTCCACCGCCACCGGAAGAATACGTGCTATGGCTTACAACCGAATTTCCAAAAGAATTCATACTATTTACAAAAACCAAAGCATTAAATGACTTATTGGCTGGATATCCATCTACCCAAGACGGAGGGGTTATAAATATATGCTCAAATTTTTTCGCCCATTTTTTCTCTACTCCCAGCACCATCGCGTACGGCAAAAACTTTTCGAATATCTCCGGCTTCAACTCCGGAGCGTTGAGCATCTCAAGCTTTTCTTTTTCGGTTGCTCCCAAAAATTTTGCGAACCCAAACAGTTTCCATAACAAATCCACCCCCATATCCGAAAGTCGCGCAGAAAGCCATTTCTTTTTTTCGAATATTCCCCTGCCGGATAAATCTGCCGATAAAGATACTCCTAATTCCTTGAGTAATTTAGCCCCCTCTCTCCTATCTAAATCATTAATTTTCACTGAATCCTTGCCGCCGGAAAATAAATATTCAAATACTTTTTTTGCGGTTCCATCACTTATTTTTTCAGAATCTTTCAGTTTTACCAATTC
>CAZTBQ010000012.1:0-8826 GCA_964612445.1 uncultured Candidatus Saccharibacteria bacterium
GTTTTTTTGATTAATATATGGATATGGATTTATCAGTACAAAACAGAGACGAAATATCAAAGAATATCAAAGAAGTCCGAGCGCAGGGCTATATTTTGGCCGAATTTTACGGGCACGAAATGGGAAACATGCACTTGGCAGTTAAAAAAGATGATTTTCGAAAGGCTTACAAAGAAGCCGGAGAAAGCTCGGTTGTTAACTTGGTTGTAGGAGGTAAAAAAATCCCAGCTTTAATTCACGAAGTTCAATTAGACTATGTAAGCGGCGAAACTCAACACATTGATTTTTACGGTGTAAGAATGGATGAAAAGATTACCGCGGGAGTAGCCTTGGAATTCGTAGGAGAAGCTCCAGCAGTAAAGACCCATGGCGGAGTGGTTAATAAGGCTATGCAAGAAGTTGAAGTTGAAGCTTTGCCATCCGATTTGCCGCACTCCATTAAAGTAGATATTTCAATCTTGACCGAAATCGGACAGACCATTTATATAAAAGATTTGACATTGCCTAAAGGCGTAGAGGTTTTAGTTGATCCTGAAACCGCAGTCGTAGGCATTGCAGCTCCTCGCGTCGAAGAAGAAATTCCAGTAACTCCGGTTGATATTAGTGAAGTAAAGGTAGAATCAGAAGAAAAGAAAGCAGAGCGAGAGGCTAAAAAAGCTGAAAGCGCTGATGCTTCTTAATAAGCCTAAATCAGTAATTGATATACAGAAACCAAAGAGCAGCGTTTATCAAACGCTGCCTTATCGCGTCAATTTAGGCTTCAAAAAATCAAAGCAACTCCCAATTTTAAATATCGCAAAATTTGTGACCATTTTTGGGATTCTTGCCTTTCTCCTTTTAGGAAGAACGTCAGCTCCAACTTCTGCAAGTTTAGCGGTTGATTCCCAATCCGAAGCCGAAAGGCAGGCGCTTGAAGCCAAGCTTAAAGTCCTTGAGGCGGAGATGGACGAATACCAAAAGCAGATTGCAGGCTATCAGAAGCAGGGGAGTTCGCTCAAAGGGGAAATTAGCAGGATTAATGCCAAGATGGCTCAACTTAGCTTAGAAATTAAATCTGTAGATTACAGCTTAATTCAACTCAACAATAAAATTAAAGACACCGAGAAAGAGATTGTAAGCACCGAAGGCAACATAGATTCGCAGCGCAAAAATTTATCTAATATTTTGCGAACCCTGTATTCCGCCGAGAGGAAGAATTTAGTTGAGATATTTTTAAAAAGCCAAAACTTTTCGGAATTTTTCGGAGACATTAACAATTTGAGCCAGCTTCAGGATGGTGTTCAGGAATCTATACGTAAAATTGCCGAGCTCAAAGATACTTTAGAAGAGGAGAAAGAAAGATTATTAATTAGCAAGGCAGATGTTGCGACTGTTAAGGAATTTAAAGCCGCCCAAAAATTAGAAGCCGACAAAGTTAAGAATGAGAAAAATCAGTTGCTCAGTGTTACGAAGGGTCAGGAATCTAAATATCAAGAATTATTACAAGAAAAAAAGAAATCAGCTGCAGAATTACGAAGCAGAATCTTCCAACTCTTAGGTGGAGGAGAAATGACCTTCGGTGACGCATATAAGCTCGCCAAGATGGCTGGAGATGCAACCGGTGTTCGCCCCGCGCTTATTTTGGCAATTCTGGATCGCGAGTCTGCCTTAGGACAGAATGTCGGAAAGTGTACGTATAAAACGGCGCCAATGAGTAACAAGCAGATAAAGCGCTCCGGCGGAGTTTATAAGAGCGAAGTAGACTATTTCTTAGAGATTACCACGGCCTTAGGATTCGCAAATCCAGAAACAGTTTCTGTGTCTTGTCATAACGCCGATGGAGCTTATGGAGGGGCTATGGGTCCCGCGCAGTTTATGCCTTCAACCTGGGCCGGATACATGACACGAATTTCCGCGATTACCGGGAGATCTGCAAGCCCGTGGAATAATGCAGATGCGTTCGTGGCTGCCGGCTTATATCTCAAAGATGCAGGAGCTGCTGACAGCGAAAGAAAAGCTGCCGCCAAATACTATTGTGGAGGAAACTGGAACAGGTATGTCTGTACCAACGTTTACGCGAAAAAAGTATTGGATCAAGCAGCAAATTTCGAAGACGATATTTCGACTCTTACTCAATAATAACCGCACGTCCGCCAGTCGCCAGCTGGCGAATGACAGATTGCGGGGATTTTATTTTTCCATTATCTTAAGAGGATGACAAAGAAGAAAACATTAGACAATGGACTAAGAATTATTTTTGCCCCACAAAAAGGAGGCTTGACCGCCACTGCCTTAGTTTTAGTTGAGGCTGGCTCTGAATATGAAACCAAAGAAATTAATGGCCTCTCCCACTTTTTAGAGCACATGTGTTTCAAGGGAACGACCAAGCGGCCAAAATCCGGAATGATTTCAGAAGAATTGGATTCACTAGGTGCCGAATATAACGCTTTTACCGATCAGCAATATACCGGTTATTGGGCAAAGGTAGAAAAAAATAAACTCGGAAGCGCGCTCGAGTTGGTGTCGGATTTATATATAAATCCAATTTTTAATCAAGAGGAAATTAATAAAGAGCGAGGCGTAGTTATTGAAGAATTAAATATGTACGAAGACACGCCGATGAGGAAAGTTGGAGATTATTTTAATCATGTTGTTTTTGGTGATCAACCAGCCGGTTGGGACGTCGGGGGAACTAAAGAAGTAATTGCCAATTTAAACAGGGAACATTTCATCGAGTATCGAATGAAGCACTACGTTCCGGCAAAAACCATCGTAGTTATTTCCGGCAATTTTAGCGAATCCAAAGTTTTAAAAGATATTAAAAAATATTTCGGAGCGCTCCCAAAGAGTTCGGCAACCAAGAAGCTTCCGACAAAAGTCTCTCAAGTCAATCCAAAAATATTTGCGAAAAACAAAGAGTCTGAACAAGACCACTTTATATTAGGATTCCCTGGTATAAATGTTTTTGATAAACAAAAATACGCGCTTTCGGTTTTGTCCAATATCTTGGGTGGGGGAATGAGCTCTAGATTGTTTAAAAAGGTTAGAGATGAGATGGGCGCGGCTTACTATATTCGCGCCGGCGCAGATTTCGCCCTAGATCACGGAACGTTCGCAGTATCTTCCGGAACCGCGCACACTAAAACCAAGGCGGTCATCAAGGCTATTATTGATGAGCTAAATAGGCTTAAAAAAGAAATTGTTCCCAAAGAAGAGTTAAAGAGGGCCAAGGATAGTATGATTTCTTCGCTAGTTCTGGGCCTTGAGACTTCCGACCAGTTGGCTAATTTTTATGGCGGGCAAGAGGTTTTAACTAGGAAAATCGCGTCTCCGGAGGAAGTTATGAAAAAGATTAAGGCGGTAACCGCTAAAGACATCCAAGCTATAGCTAGGCAATTGTTTAAAACCAAGTTTTTGAACTTGGCCAGCATCGGCAGGTTTAAGGAGGAGGATCTTAGGCCGCTTCTGACTTTAGAGTAGGGCTTTTCAACTTGTATTTATCTAGGCTTTAAGGCTATTATAGGAAGGTGGAGAAAAAACAGATAGAAATTTCGTGGAACAGTCTGTGGCGAATTTTAGGGTTCGCAATTTTCTCATATGTGCTTTTTAACGGAGCGCAAATTTTCTTGGCCTTATTTGCCTCGATAGTGATTTCTGCAGGTCTAGATTTTGTTGTTGATTTTTTAGAAAGAAGAAAAATCCCAAGGACATTGGCCGTAATTTTAGTCTTTCTTGGAATAATTGTAGCGGTTATCGCTTTAATATATTTAATAATTCCGTATATCATCGCCGACTTTAATACGGTTTTAATTAATTTAAACAAATCGAGCATCGGCTCATTGCTTGGTCCAGTATTCAATTTGAAAGCAACGCAGACTTTTGGAACTTTAGTAAATAATATTTCCGCGAGTCTTTGGGGGGACGGATCTCCGGTAGATACAATTTCTGCAATTTTGGGAAGCGTCGGTTTGGCGTTCGCAGTTATTGTTATCGCTTTTTATATGGCAATAAGTC
The DNA here is from genome assembly GCA_964612445.1 of uncultured Candidatus Saccharibacteria bacterium. Classification (GTDB taxonomy): domain Bacteria; phylum Patescibacteriota; class Minisyncoccia; order UBA6257; family 2-01-FULL-56-20; genus JAHFLJ01. The sequence goes on from CAZTBQ010000012.1 coordinate 3,994, forward strand.
GTGACGGAGTGGAAAGATTTATTCGCGCCGTATTTCCGTTCGAATACGAATCCTCTGCGCTTTCGATTTACGATAAATCCAGAAAAAAAATCGGTTCATGGTTTAGGACTCAACTTTTCGCAAGTGCAATTATGGGATTCTTAGTTTGGGGGTCTCTTTCAATTATTGGCTTGAAACATGCTTTTTTGGTTTCTATATTCGCGGCAATATTTGAGCTAGTCCCATTTATCGGTCCAATTCTTGCCGGAGCAATCGCGTTTATCTTCGCATTCACAACATCGCCAACTCTCGCTTTTTACACGTTAATCATCTTCTTGATTTTGCATCAACTGGAATCACACGTTTTGGTTCCGCTATTAACACGCAGATCTGTTGGTCTTCATCCAATCATTGTGATTTTCGCATTATTATTAGGTATTGAGTTCGGAGGATTTTTGGGCGCAGTAGTTGCCGTACCTCTCGCCGCGGTGTTGCAAGAAGTAGTTGAGCATCGTGCCATCCGCCGCAGTCAGGTTCCCGAATATAATGAAGAATAAATTTTATTTAACCGCCGCTATTCCATACGTTAATGCTCGTCCACACATTGGGCACGTTTTGGAATTTGTTCAGGGAGATGTTTTGGCCCGCCACAATCGCAAAAAAGGGAATGAGACTTTTTATATTACCGGCGGAGACGAAAATTCTTTAAAAAATGTTCGGGCCGCGGAAGAAGAGGGCGTATCGGTTGCCGAGTTGTGCGAAAGGAATAGCGAGTATTTCAAAAAGATAGCTGCAGACTTCAATATTTCTCTGGATAACTTTCAGCGATCTTCGTTGCCGAATCATATTGCTTCCAGCCAAGAACTTTGGACGCGCTGTGCCGAAAACGGAGATATCTATAAAAAAAGATACGAAGGGTTGTATTGTGTGGGCTGTGAATCATTTTACACTCCAGACGAATTGAACAATGGAGAGTGCTTGGAGCATCCCGGGAAGAAGTTGGAGTTAGTTGAAGAGGAAAATTATTTCTTTAAACTTTCGAATTACACTGAACAACTAAAGAAAATAGTTGAAAGCGATGAATACAAAATAAGTCCAGAATCCAAAAAGAATGAGACCCTGGGTTTTATTGAAAAAGGACTGGAAGATTTTAGTATTTCCAGATCCAACGAAAGAGCTCACGGTTGGGGAGTTTCTGTGCCGGGAGACGAGAGCCAAAAAATGTATGTGTGGTTCGACGCCTTAAATGTTTACCGTAGCGCCGCTCCGGAGTGGTGGCCAGCAGACGCCCATTTAATTGGCAAAGGAATCTTAAGATTCCACTCTATATATTGGCCGGCAATTCTTTTGTCCGCCAAACTACCTTTGCCAAAAAAACTTTTGGTCCACGGATATATCACGGTTGATGGTCAGAAAATGTCCAAATCAATTGGAAACGTTATTGATCCAGCATCTTTAATCCCTAAATACGGAGTGGATGCGATTCGTTATCATCTATTGAAAGAAATCCCTTCTTTCGGCGATGGAGACTTTAGTGAAGCGAAGTTGCAAGCAGTCTATAATAGCGATTTGGCAAACGGATTAGGGAATTATGCTTCCCGTGTGCTAACTCTGGGTTCAAGAGAGGAATTTTTAAAAAAAGTTGAATTGGATGTCGACGTCGCCGAGAAGATTAAAGTTGTTAAGGCGGAAGTTGAGGAAAAAATTGAAGCTTTCAAATTAAACGAAGCCTTGTTCTCAATTTGGTCACTGCTTTCTTTCGGAGATGAATATGTAAATAAGAAAGAAGTTTGGAAAATAGCGGATGTCACCGAGAGAAATGTTGCCCTGTATAATCTAGCAAAAATACTCGACGAAGTTTCAGGATTAATAGACGTTTTCTTGCCAGAAACCGCCGCAAAAATTGAGCAGTATATTGAAGTAACTACAGGCGGCTACAAGCTCACCAAGCCAGCGCCACTATTTCCGAGACTTTGATATGTCACGCGAAACCGAGTACATAGTATGTGCTCGGTAAAACAATATATTGAATCAGCTCCTGACGGTTATAGGCTCGCTAAGCCGTCGCCATTATTCCCAAGAATATAATAGAAAAAATTCCGCCGAATAGGCGGTTTTTTTAATAATCAGATTCTATGAACGGAACTAACTCGGAAATAGCAGATATCACCTTGTGGGGATTTACTGCTCCGATTTCCTCTGGAGTTCCAAATCCGTGAGTAACGCCGATGACAAACGCGCCAGACTCTTTAACATTCACGATGTCTTTCGGCGTATCTTCCACAAAAAAACATTCTTCCGGATCCATCCGGAATTTATCCAGTGCATCCAAGACGAGAGTTTTCTTGTCGCATACGCTTCCGGCGCAATAGTCCAGCAATTTATCCAAGCCATTTTCCTTGACGCGTCTTTCCAAAATGCCGGAATTTTCCGCGCTGATGATGCCAATTTTGAGCCCCATATTTTTCAAGTATCTAAGGGTTGGAATCACGTCTTCAAACAAAGAGGCAAGCCCCCAATTCTTAAGAATGAATTCCCTTCGAATTCTATTCATTGTTTCCTTGCTCGCATCCTTTGGAATCCCATGTGCTTTATAAAACTTTTCATAATCAGCGCACACCCCAGAGAAATACATCTCTTTGGTTGGCGGTGGCAGACCAAAATTAGCAAAGATGCTGGACGCTGCCAAATAAAGAAGATCACGGCTATCCAGCAACGTTCCGTCGCTGTCAAACAAGCCTGCTCGGAATCTTCTCATTTCCTCTCCTTTGCGGAATACGTCAATTAACTGCTATTATACTAACTAACGAGCATCAAAATACAAGTAGATGGAAAAATACATAGACGCACATACTCATATTCATTTTCCGGCATACGAGGCAGATGTGGACGCAGTTTTAGAAAGGGCAAAGGCTGCCGGAGTCAGAATGATAACCGTTGGCACTCAAAGTTCCACGTCTAAAACCGCAGTTGAGTTTGCCAGAAGTAACCCGGGCTGGGTTTGGGCGGCTGCCGGTTTTCACCCGGGACATTTTGCTTCCGAGTGGCACCACGATAAAAACGAACAAGCCGAAACCGAACGCGAAGTTTTTGATTTGGCAAAACTTCGGGAAATTGCTTCTGCGCCGGAAGTTGTGGCAATAGGTGAGTGCGGCTTGGATTATTTCCGTATTCCGGAAGAGGACGCGGCAACCCGGAAAATGCAGAAGGAGGGATTTATCGCCCAACTTCATCTTTCGCGAGATTTAAAAAAACCTTTAATGATTCACTGCCGCGCGGCCTTTCCGGACTTAATAGATATTTTGGAGCACCACAAGAGTTCTCTAAATTCTCCGGCTGGAGCAATTCATTTCTTTTCCGGGAACTTAGAAGAAGCCAAAAAGCTTTTGGACTTGGGTTTTGTTTTTACCTTTGGCGGAGTTGTAACTTTTTCACGAGATTACGATGAAGTAATAAAATTTCTCCCGGTTGAAAATATTCTGCCGGAAACCGACGCGCCATATGTTGCGCCTAATCCATATCGAGGCAAAAGAAATGAGCCGGCCTATGTGGTTGAGACAATAAAAAAGTTGGCAGAGCTCAAAGGTCTTAGCTCGGAAGAATTCGGCAAAATCTCTTTCGAGACTGCCACAAGAATCTTCGGGTTATAGAATATTTGAGAAAAACCAGGAATTTAGCTAAAATCCATAAACAAATGAAAAAATACGATTTTTCGAAAATTGAGAAAAAATGGCAAACCAAGTGGGCAAAAGATAAAATCTATTCTCCAAAAGATAAGAGCAGTAAGCCCAAAAAATACGTATTGATAGAGTTCCCATATCCGTCCGGAGAAGGGCTTCATATGGGCCATTTAAGGCCGTACGTTGCCGGTGACGTCTATTCCAGATATCTAAGAATGAAGGGATTTAACGTGCTTTATCCGGTTGGTTGGGATGCGTTTGGGCTTCCCGCGGAAAATTACGCAATCAAGCACGGTGTTCAGCCAAGTGTTTCTACGGCCAAAAACGTTAAGAATGCCAAGCGCCAGATGATTTCTTGGGGCTTGAGTTTCGACTGGGACAGGGAAGTGAATACTACCGACCCAAATTATTTTAAATGGACACAGTGGATATTTTTACAACTTCACAAAGCCGGACTCGCCTATGAATCAACCGGATTAATTAATTGGTGCCCTAAAGATAAAACCGGATTAGCCAACGAAGAAGTCATTAACGGGAAATGTGATCGTTGCGGATCAAAAGTTGAGCAGAAAGAACTCCGCCAATGGTATCTTAAAATAACCGACTATGCCGAAAAGCTTTTAGCCGGATTAAAAGATTTGCCGGAGTGGCCAGACTTCGTTAAGACTCAGCAAGAGAATTGGATAGGTAAAAGCGAAGGCGCGGAAATAGATTTTGAAGTTGAAGCTGGAGAGATTAAAGAGTCAATCACCGTTTTCACAACCAGGCCAGATACTCTATTTGGAGCTACATATTTAGTTTTGGCCCCAGATGGAAAATTAACCGAATCGCTATTGGTTAAGGTTCAGAATAAAGAAGAAGTTAGAAAATATATTTCAGAGGTAAAAGAAAAATCGGAGGAGGAACGCACTAATGAGAAAAAAGAGAAAACCGGAATCCAGCTCAAGGGAATTTTTGCGGTTAATCCGGCAAACGGAGAAAAAATTCCAGTTTGGATATCCGACTACGTTTTAGCCGGTTATGGAACCGGAGCGATTATGGCGGTGCCGGCGCATGACGAAAGAGATTTTGAATTTGCTAAGAAATTTAATTTGCCGATTAAGGTTGTAGTTTCGAGCGGAAACATTCTAGAGCCGCTCGATAAGGCGGTAGAAGCCTACGGCAAGCTGGTTAA
>CAZTBQ010000012.1:8926-13172 GCA_964612445.1 uncultured Candidatus Saccharibacteria bacterium
GAAACATTCTAGAGCCGCTCGATAAGGCGGTAGAAGCCTACGGCAAGCTGGTTAACTCTGATAAATTCAACGGAATGGAATCCGAGAAGGCCAAGTGGGAAATAGTAAGGCTTGTCGGTGGCAGAAAGAAAATTCAATATAAGTTGCGTGATTGGGTATTCAGTCGCCAGCGTTATTGGGGCGAGCCAATTCCTTTGGTGCATTGCGAAAAATGTGGCGTTGTCCCTGTTCCCGAAAAAGATTTACCGGTTGTTTTGCCTAAAGTTAAAAAATATGAGCCGACCGGAACGGGGGAGTCTCCGCTGGCTGGCATCGCTTCTTGGGTCAATACCAAGTGCCCAAAGTGTAAGGGTCCGGCAAAACGGGAAACGAACACCATGCCACAGTGGGCGGGTTCTTCTTGGTATTGGCTGCGATATACCGATCCAAAAAATAAAAAAGAATTTGCATCAAAAGAAAAATTAAAATATTGGACTCCGGTAGATGTTTATTTCGGCGGAATGGAGCATACCACTTTGCATTTGCTATATTCACGCTTTTGGAATTTATTCCTTTATGATAAAAAATTTGTTACCGCCAAAGAGCCATATAAAAAACGGCAACCGCACGGATTAATTTTGGCATCCGATGGTGAGAAGATGAGTAAGAGCAGGGGGAACGTGGTGAACCCGGATACAATCGTTAAGAATTTTGGAGCGGATACTTTAAGAATGTACGAAACTTTCCTTGGGCCACACGAGATGGCGGTCAGCTGGAGTGATCAAGGAATTTTCGGAATCAAGAGATTCTTGGATAGAGTCTGGAAGCTGGTTAATGGCGAGGCCGCCAACAGAAAAGGAGCTTCTGCAGACGCTCACAAGGCAATCAAAAAAGTTAGCGAAGACATCGAAGCCTTCCGTTATAATACCGCGGTAAGCGCGATGATGATTTTCTTAAACAAGCTAGAAGAATCCGGTGCTTCTCATGAAGATAAAGAGATTCTGGTAAAACTGATTTCACCTTTTGCCCCACATATCACCGAGGAGCTTTGGTTGGTACTGAATCCGAAGGCAAAATCCATTCACATTTCGGAATGGCCAAAACATGATCCAAAACTTTGTGTAGATGACAGCGTAAAAGTAGGAGTCCAGATAAACGGAAAACTCCGAGACGTTGTAGAATTGCCAAGAGATATCTCCGAAGGTGACGTTAAAAAGTTGGTTCTGTCGCTTGATAAGGTTAAATCGGCGATTGGAGATAGCGAACTAAAGAGGTTTATATACATTCCGAATAAAATAATTAATATCGTCATCTAATGAAATTTGATTTCCTAAAAGGAATATTGTTGCTTTTGGCCCTCGTAATAATTGGCTCATGGATAACCAAGCCAGATTTTGCGGTCAAAAATCCAGGAGTCGCCAGTTTCCTAGGCCTTACCAGCTCAAGCTCTGGCACTGCGAATACTCAGCAGGAAAATAAAGCAAAAACTACAAGCCCAACCAATAATCATACCGGCGCGCGGGACATTAAAATAATTGGTGCCTCCGTCAGTTTTGACGGTTCATACAACCAAGTTGTCTTATACGTTGGCAAGAATTCAGCAAAGGTAAATCTCGCTAATTATTTTTTGAAAACTACTAACGGCACATATAATTTGCCGGTAGTAACTGTGGGTGCGGGGGATTATATTTTGCTGACATCAAATACCTCTCCAAACGGTTTGAACGCCAAGAAAATTTCCTCAAATCATTACGAAATATTTTTATCTCAAAAGTTTTTATCTTCAAACAACGAAACAGCCGAACTATATAGTTCGGCTGGGGTTCTTGTCTCGAGATATGTTTACGGGTCAGCGGCGCTCTTCTAGGGTCAGCTTAGTAAAATATTCTTTATCTTTGCGGATAATTTTTAAATGAACAATGTCTCCGGGACGATTTTGCTCAATACAATCAGGTATCGTATTTTCCGGAGTAATTTTTTTACCGTTACATTCAAAAATTATATCCCCCTCTTTTATGCCGGCCTTGTCCGCAGGGCCTTTTGGAACCACCGCAAAATCTTTTGGTGATTCTTTAATAACTAAGGCGCCATGATCAATGCCTAATCCCATTTTTTCTTGGAGATTTCTATCTATAGAAATAAAGCGAAGGCCTAAGAGGGGACGACGAATATGGCCGAATCTTAGTAAATCGTCCAGATCTCTTTTGACTGCATTTATTGGAATCGCAAAATTAATATTTTGAGCGCCAGACACTATTGCGGCGTTAATGCCGACCACCTCTCCGTCTAAATTAACCAGTGGCCCTCCGGAGTTTCCGGAATTAATTGCCGCATCGGTCTGAATCAGTCCACGCATTTCCTGCGGCCTGGATTTTGGATCCGCCTGAGCAACGATTACGCGGGAAAGTCCCGAAATAATTCCAAGTGAAACAGTATTTCTGAATATTCCCAAGGCATTTCCAATCGTGACTACGCTTTCTCCAAGCTCGAGCTTCGCGGCATTTCCCAGTTTAACGACCGGAAGTCCGGAGCCGTTAATTTTAAGAATCGCAACATCGTAGATTGGATCACGGGTGAGTATCATTGCCGGATAAGTTTTTCCGTCAGAAGTTATTACGGAGTACTCCGCTTTAGTATCGAAAACCACATGTTTATTTGTAATTACCAAACCGTCAGAGGATACAATAAATCCAGAACCACCGCCAACACTTACCATTCCATGAGCATCGATTAAATCATTGGAAATTTTTCTATCCTTGCTTTTGCCATGTACCATTTTTTGCATTTCTTTTTTTACATCCTCAAGCCTCTTGGTTATTGCAATAGAAACAACCGACGGCAAAACGTTTTTTATGGTATTAATAACAACTTTATCCTGCATGTTTAAATTCTAGCATTTTAATGCGCAAAAATCAGATTTGTTGTGTAAAAATAACAAAACAGATAGTTTTACTATCCGTTTTGTTATTTAATCCATAGCGGTGGGGGTGATAAATTAGTTAATTCCGTTCAGCGCGGAAGTTCCCGTTCGTTGTTTATCCGTCATTCGCCAGTCGGCGAGTGGCGAATAATTACGACGACGCAATGCCGCTTACTAGCGGCCGGGAGTCCCGCAGAGCGGGATTCCGATTTGTTACCAATCGCTTCGCTCTTGGACAAATCGATAAGATTCCAACAAGTATTTTTACCGATTTTCGCGAAATTTATTTCGCTGAAAATCGCAATCCCGATACATAGCGGTGGGGGTGAGCAACCGCAGCTCTTGGAGCGAAGCGACGTAGAGATGCGCAGTCCCGCGTATTTCGCGGGGATTCGATTTTAGACACAGCGGAAGCGGGAGGATTCGAACCTCCGAAGCTCTTTCAAGCTTACCGCATTTCGAGTGCGGCCCATTCGACCACTCTGGCACGCTTCCGCTCTGTCTAAAATAATAAAAAAAGAACATTTTCCCGTGGAATACACGGGATTCCGATTTTCTAAATTCTCCGCCAGCCGGCGGATCATTAAGAAAATCGATAACGACTCTGGCGCCTTCGACCAACCCACCGCCTCCGGCGGGGCCCCGCCAACGGCGGTGGTCTGGCACGCTTTCACCAACACTTAGTGATTCTAGATTTTTATTAACAAAAAGAAAAGCCCCATCAGGTGGGGCAAAAAACAGAAAGGGGATTAGGAGTGAACGTGCTTGGAGGCAGCGATAGCCGCGCGCATGATCTCTTTGCGCGCCACCGGATCACTGACTCCGTTGTTGTTCATCACCTTGGCGAGCTCCCTCGCCTTTGTCCGGAACCTACGAAGCTTGGTGAGGCAGTGGGCGTGATAGATCTTCCCGCCTTCCTCAACCATCGGTTCCGCAGACCCAGGAACGATGTTACAGACTTCGCACGCCGGGCGCTTGGCGGGGCGCACGGTGAGTGCTGGGCCGCCCATGGCACGGACGATTGTGGAGTTGCTGCTGACGACAACCTCGTTGGTCGCGACGATCATTTCCCTCATTTTTCCTCCTTGTTTAGAACTGCCGTTAATATAAAACAAAATAGACAAATAGTCAATACAAAAAGGTAATATGCAAACACATATGGCGGTTTTATATCCAAGATAAAAAATACCCCACTGGTGGGGTTTTATTTTTTTTCTTCAGGAAAATTGAAAATTAACGAGCCAAGCTGCCAGTTCGTGGCATTCATCTGGGCAAGAATTCCGGCAACGAGCGGAGGTTCGGGCTCGGCGAGGAGTAGCTTGGCAGGCTTTTGATTGTCGTCGTATT
>CAZTBQ010000013.1:0-9314 GCA_964612445.1 uncultured Candidatus Saccharibacteria bacterium
CTGTTTTGGCTGGTTTTTTCGTTTATCCTAAAGGTTTTGGAAAAGATAATATGCCTTGGAGGTTGGGATTGGATTTAGTCGGAGGAAGCCACTTGGTTTATAACGTGGATCTTTCTAACGTTCCGTCTAAAGACCAAAGTTCGGTTTTGAATGGTTTGCGCGATGTTATTGAACGCCGCGTTAACTTGTTCGGTGTTAGCGAACCTCAGGTTTATTTAGGAAAATCTGGAGAACGATCGGAATTAATAGTGGAACTCGCCGGAATTAAAGATATTTCTCAGGCGATCAAGCAGATTGGAGAAACTCCGATGTTGGATTTCAGAGAAGTTTTGGAAATTGGAACAAGTACTCAGTTTTTGCCAACCGAGTTAACCGGAAGGTATATTTCCGGAGCGGAGATGACTTTTGATCCGACTACTCAGGCCGCGCAAGTATCGATTACTTTCAATGAAGAGGGCGCGACTATTTTTGAAGAATTAACCGGAAGAAACGTTGGTAAGCCACTCGCAATTTTCTTGGATGGTGAGCCGATTGAAATTCCTACGGTTCAGCAAAAGATTTCCGGAGGAAAGGCGCAGATTACCGGTAAGTTTACTGTTGAGACCGCAAGACTTTTAGTTCAGAGATTTAACGCCGGCGCGCTGCCAGCACCGATTACACTTATTAATCAGCAGACTATCAGCCCAGCGCTCGGTACAGACTTTTTGCGTAGCGCAATTGTTGCCGGAGCGGTTGGAACCGCGTTGATTATTATTTTCATGTTGATTTATTACGGATTTTTTGGAATCTTCGCGGCAATCGCACTTTTGATTTATGTTGCGTTAACTCTTGGAGTATTTAAGTTGGTTGGCGTCACGATGTCGCTTGCGGGTATTGCCGGTTTCATTATTACTATTGGAATGGCGGTGGACGCGAACATTTTGGTTTTCGAACGTGTTAAGGAAGAAATGAAGAAAGGATTATCTAAGGGAGCTTCGGTTGCCGAAGGATTCAAGCAGGCGTGGCCTTCAATCCGCGACTCCAACACTTCTACTATTATTACTGCTGCTATTCTTTACTTCTTTACCAGCAGTTTCGTAAAAGGATTTGCCTTAACCTTGTTCATCGGTGTAGTGGTCAGTATGTTCTCGGCGATTACTACAACTCGATTACTATTAAAAACTTTCGTCGAAAAGAAAAAAGTTAAATAAATAAAATGGTTAACGTAATTGGACATAGGAAAATATACTTGGGAATTTCGACGGTTTTAGTTGGAGCGGCAGTTTTGGCAATTGCTCTTTGGGGATTTAAACAGGGAATCGATTTCACTGGAGGAACATTTTGGCAATTTAAGTTGGCCGGAAACGAGAATGTTTCCCAGGTTGAAGAATTTTTCAAAAATGATCTTGGACTTAAAGAAGTTAAAATCAGCGAAGAAGCGGAAGGAAATAGTTTCTTGGTCCGATTGCCGGATGTTGCCGAGACCGACCATCAAATGTATTCCAATGCCTTAAATACCAAATTCGGTTCTTTTGAGGAGATGACTTTCCAGTCTATTGGACCGTCGGTTGGCGCGGAGTTGAGACAAAAGTCTATTAACGCAATCATTTTGGTTTTACTCGGAATTTCTCTTTATATCGCTTTTGCTTTCCGAAAGGTTTATCAGCCAATCAGTTCTTGGAAGTATGGAGTGGTAACCTTGATTTCACTTTTCCACGACGTTGCTGTTCCAGCCGGAATGTTGGCTGTCTTAGGACACTTTGGAGCTGTCGAAATTGATGGTAATTTCGTTGTGGCACTCTTGGTGGTTGTCGGTTTCTCGGTTCACGACACAATCGTTGTGTTTGACCGAATTCGTGAGAACTTGCTAATCGGACGCGGCAAAAAAGAATTCGGAGAAGTTATTAATGAGAGTGTAAATGAGACATTGGCCCGATCTATTAACACTTCTTTGACCCTTATTTTGGTCCTCTTGGCACTTTATTTCGTCGGACCGATTAGTTTACAGTATTTCGTTTTGACTCTGCTCGTGGGTGTTACGGTGGGTATTTATTCTTCAATTTTTGTAGCAAGTCCGCTTTTGTATGTTTGGCATAAGTTGTCCACAAGGTAAAATAGCTTGACAGATTGGTCAAAAAACTATATAAATAGAGCAAGATAAAACAAATGGCAGAAACTACAATATCTAAGATATATAACGTTCTAACTAAGGATCTTGCAGATAGGCAGAAAGAGGTCATTGCTGGTCGTTTTGGGGTACCAACCGGAGAGCCACAGACTCTTGAGGCTATTGGCCAAAAGTTCGGTGTAACCCGAGAAAGAGTTCGCCAGATTGAGAGCTCCGCTCTTTCAGATATGAGCAAGAAGCTTTCCGCCGTACCAGCTTGTATGAGCTTGCTCGAGAAGGGAAAGAAGTACTTAAAGTCTGCTGGAGGGGTAATTTCTACCGACTCTATGGTTCAGTATTTGAAGTCCGACGTTGCCGGATTGAACGAAAATTATTTGGCAGTTTTGCTCGCGGTTTCAAAATATTTTGATTCCTACGATGAAGATGCGGATTTTAAATCTTTTTATTTTAGCGACAAAGAATCTCTTAAGAACGCAATCAAGTTAGTTTCTTCTTGGATCTCAGAAATGAATTCTTCTAAAGATAAAGTTTTATCCGGTGGATATGAAGATCACTATAAGAAATTTATGAAAGAGAAAGGCATTCAGTCCGCGTATATGGAAAATTGTCTTTCTATTTCCAAAAAGATCCACTCTAATCCATTTGGAGACAAAGGACTTACTACTTGGCCAGAAATTCGACCAAAAACTATTCGCGACAGAATTTATTTAGTTTTGAAGAAATCCGGAAAACCAGAGCACTTTGCGAATATTGCTTCTTTGGTTAATAACGCAAAATTTGATAAAAAAGTTGCTTTAGCTTCAACCGTTCACAACGAATTAATTAAAGACACTCGTTTTGTTCTGGTTGGCAGAGGAATGTATGGTCTTTCTGAATTTGGCTTTAAACCGGGAACCGCAAAAGATGTTATCAAGGATGTACTAAAAAATCATGGTCCGCTTAGATCCAAGGAGATTGTTTTGGCGGTGCAAAAGAATCGATTTTTCAAATATAATACGATTTTGGTTAATCTTCAGAACAAGGATTTGTTCAGCAGGGGAGCTGACGGTAAATATACCGTTCGCGAAGTATAAGTTGTAGCTAGTTTGTGATATAATATTTTTGATGCAGTTTGATTTTTACGGGATGATTCGTGATTTTTTGTTTGGTTTCTGGTGGATTATTGTTCCGCTGGTTTTTTTGCCGTTTTATAGTTCACTTAGTACTTTTGTTTCTCATGAAAAGAAAAAGAGAGAGGCAAAATGGTCTGTTTTAGAAATTAAAATACCAAGAGATATACAGAGAACTCCGGCAGCAATGGAGCAGGTTTTGGCTACAATTCACGGCTGGGGTGGAAAGGCCACAGATTGGACGTCGCTTGAGCTGGTTTCGATTGGTGGCGAAGTGCATTTCTTTATTAGGGTTCAAGAGAAGTTAAAGAACATTTTAGAGTCATCGTTTTTTTCGGTTTATCACGACATTGAAATAAAAGAGGTTGAAGACTACGCTTCGATGATTCCTTCGAATACCGGGATATTACATGCTCAAGGAAAGGATGTTTGGGGCGCGGAAATTATTTTGGATAAGGAGGGAGCGTATCCAATCCGTTCATATACCGAATTTTCTTCCGGTGGTGACGAGAAGCACTTTGACCCAATTTCGGTGTTTATTGAGATAATGAGCAGAATAAAAAAAGATGAACTAATCGGAGTCCAGATAATTTTAATGCCGGTTAAGACTAAAGATGTTCGTGGGAAGTACAAAGAAATTATCGACAAACTTAAAGGACAAGATAAAGATCAAGGAGAAGAAGCGAAACCTAAATCTACCACTGAAGCTAAAACCGCGCGCGCCATCGAGACTAATTTAAGCAAGCCGGTTTTTAATACTTTAATCAGGACAATTTATATTTCACCCAAAGCAATTTTTCAGGAAAATTATGCCAAACAAGGATTGCTTTCGGCATTTAATCAGTATTCTTCGCCAGATCTGAATTCGTTTAAGTCTAATGACAATGTTACGGTGGGTGGTGCAAAATCGGATAGTTTTCCGTTCTTTTTTGCCGCCGCGCGAAATACCGACCGAAAAGAATTTTTGTTACATAAATATCGTCATCGTGATATTCCACATAATTCTTTATGGGGAATTCTGCTTACTTCTACGCCGTATCACATAAATAATAAATCTCAGTTTGTTCACCTTTCGATTGAATCCTTGGCGACCATATATCACTTGCCGACAGTGGCGACATTGACCGCTCCGTTTATTAAAAGAGTCGACAGTAAAAAGGTTGGACCTCCTGCCGGGTTGGCTATTTTTGGTGAGGAGGGTGGCGATGAACTATTTAAATAAATGGAAGATTTTATTGCGAATTTAGACCTCGTTCAGATATTGGAATACATTAGATATTTTTTGATGGTCTTTTCAGTTCTTTTGATTTTTTCGACTTTTTATACGCTGTCCAAGGCTATCAAGATGCGACCGAAATTTGTGCATGATCAAACTACGGCGATCATGACCTTAAAGAAAGCAGAGCTATTAGAGAAGTGGAGGCAGATTAAGAATAAATATGATGATGGGTCGATGGATAGTGCAAAAGTGGCAATAATTCAGGCAGATGCTTTAGTAGATACGATTTTAAAAAATGCCGGATTGGAAGGCGAGCATATGGCGGATCGATTAATGAATATCGATAAATCCGAACTAAAAAGTTTGGACGATATTTGGACTTCGCATAAAATTAGAAATAATGTGGTGCACACCGATGGCTTCGACCTTTCGAGTGATTTAAGCTATAAGGCGATGAGGGGTTATGAAAGGTTTCTGAAAGAGTTAAATATTATTTAAATGGACGAAACTAAAAAAGATGTAGTATTTTTTGCCAAGACCGATTTCCGGAATGCGGATAAAATTTTTGGTATTAAACGCGCGGATCGCAGACAGCATACTTACGTAATCGGTAAAACCGGAACAGGTAAAACCACTTTAATCGAAAATATGGCTGTTCAAGATATTGTGAACGGCGAGGGAATTTGTTTTGTCGACCCGCACGGTGAAGTTGTGGAGCGTCTTTTAACTAAAATTCCGCGAGAGCGTTTGGACGATGTAGTTTATTTCAACCCAGCAGATCCGGATTTTCATATTGGTTTTAATCCTTTGGAAATTTCCGATCCGCAATACAAGCATTTGGTGGCCTCCGGTCTTATGGGAATTTTTACGAAAATTTGGTCGGGTGTATGGTCCGCAAGAATGGAATATATTTTGAATAACGCGGTTCTGGCCTTGCTGGATACTCCCGGATCAACCTTGCTCGGAATTAACCGATTACTGGTGGATAAGGAATACAGGCAGAAGATCGTGGCGAATGTTAAAGACCCAGTAGTAAAAGCTTTTTGGGTTCAGGAGTTTGAAACCTGGAAAGAGCAATTTAGGAACGAAGCAGTTACGCCTATTCAAAATAAAGTTGGGCAGTTTTTGTCTACTCCTTTGATGAGAAATATTTTGGGACAGCAGAAGAGCACTATTGATATTTATGAGCTTATGAACCAAGGGAAAATTTTCTTGGTGAACGTTTCTAAAGGAAGAATTGGAGAAGACAACTCGGCACTTTTGGGCGCGATGATTATTACCAAGATTCAGCTCGCTTCAATGGATCGAATTAGAATTCCGGAAGATGAGCGCGCTGACTTTTATTTGTACGTTGATGAATTCCAAAACTTCGCGACAGATTCTTTTGCCAACATTTTGTCGGAGGCAAGAAAATATCATTTGGCATTAACTTTGGCACATCAATATGTTGGTCAATTGGTAGTGGAGAGTTCCACAAAAATTCGAGACGCGATTTTTGGTAACGTGGGAACGATGATTATTTTTAGAGTCGGAGCGGCGGATGCGGAATTTTTGGCGCGTGAAGTTGAGCCGGAGTTCACCGCGCAAGATATGGTGAACCTTCCAAACAGAAGAATATATTTACGACTAATGGTGGATGGACTGACTTCCAGACCGTTTTCTGCCGGAACATTACCTCCAGTTAAAATTAGCTATGATGCGGTTCCGGAAGAAGAAGCAATTCGAGCTTCTCGAAAGCGTTGGGCTAGGCCGCGCAAAGCGGTAGAGGAAGAGATATTCGGTTGGAGTGGAGTTATGAACACTATGGGTGGATTCCGAGATGAGAGTGGCGCAGACGGCGGTGGAGAAGCCAAAGAGCGACCTGAAAATCCAAAAATATCTCTTTCTTCACTTAGCGATGAAGGTTCTGGAAAAAAGGATTTTAAAGAAAGGCCAAAAACCGGAGGAATAGATATCGATTCTATAAAGCTTGCAATTCTTAACAAGTTGAGTTTATCTACTAAGACAGATGACAAAAAAGAAACTGACGATTCGGATAATAACGGCGTTTCCGGGTCTAATTAGCGAATATACCGAAGACTCCATGTTCAAGAGAGCTATCTCCGCGGGTCTTTTGGAATTTAAATTTATTGATTTGCGAAAATTTGGAGAAGGAGTTCACAAGAAGATTGATGAGCGGCCTTTTGGTGGTGGTCCGGGAATGGTGCTTCAATTCGATCCAATTTGGAAAGCGTTAAAATCCATTAAGGCGAAACCGAAAATTAAAGGTGAGAAAATTATTTTGTTTACGCCTCGAGGGAAAAAATTAACCGGTAAAATAGCGGAAGATTTATCAAAACTTCGTAAGCTAACTTTGATTTGTGGAAGATATGAAGGAGTTGATGAGCGAGTCGCGGAAAATTTAGTGGATGAAGAAATTTCTATTGGGGATTATGTATTGAGCGGAGGAGAACTTCCAGCTTTAGTTTTATCGGAAGCGGTCGCGAGATTTCTGCCGGGGTTTTTGGGAAAGCAAGAATCATTGGAGAGCATTAAAGGATCATATCCAGCGTATTCTCGACCCGAGAAAATAACCAATTTTAAAAAAGGGAAAATTCTAAAGGTGCCGGAAGTTCTTCTTTCCGGAGATCACAAAAAAATTGCCGAATGGCGGCTCAAAAATTCTTTTTCTTAAACTGCGGATTTCTGGCAGGCATATTCATTGCTGGATTTTTGGACTCATCATTTAAAATATTTTATTTTCTCGCGCTTGCAGTATTTATTGTCAGTGCTATTTTTTTACAAAAGTATTTAAATTTAGTTTCATTATTTTTTATTGGACTGGTTTTTGCAATTTTGTATTTTGGAATTAGAAGTGATTTTGTTGCTAGTGGATATCCGAGGGAAGAGATGGGTAGCTTCAAAATTATGTCAACCTCAGAAACTTTGACTACCGATAAAAGCCAAAGATTTTACGGAAAATTTTTAGATAAATATCACGGCGAGATTTTGGTTTTTTATTCGGGAGAAAATAAATATCATTACGGACAAGTTCTATCGGTGCTTGGAGAGTTTGAACCATCTGAGCGGAAAGGGGATTTACCGGTAGTTTTTGCGGAGAGTGTCACGGTTGAGGGCGAGGGCGGATCGGCGATTATTAAAACCCTTTTTGGGTTTAAATCGGAGCTGGTTAATATTCTCACTAGGCGGCTAAGTTCTAACGCCGGAGCATTGGCGTCAGGCATCATTCTTGGCGAAAAAACGACCTTTAGCGACGAGTTTAAAGAGGCGATGAGGAAAAGTGGCACTACTCATATTGTGGCCCTTTCTGGCTTTAATATCTCTATTTTGGTTGGAGCTTTGGCATTTTTGGTTGCCAAATTTAAGAGGAGGGCACGAATGTTTTTGTATTCTTTGATAATCGCAGTTTTTACTTTGATGGTCGGCGCCGAACCATCAATTGTGAGGGCGGCGATAATGGGCTACATATTTTTACTATCCAAAGAGTTTGGCCGAGACATAACTCCGGGATATGCTTTGAGTTTCGCTGGGGCGATGATGATCCTTTGGAATCCGTTAAGTATTTATTCTGTCGGATTTCAACTGTCATTTTTAAGTTTTGCCGGAATAGCCTATCTTTCGCCAATTTTTTCGAATATTTTGAAAATTAAGGAAGGATTAATTTCAAAGTTGGCAGTTGAGACGGTGTCGGCGCAGGTTGTGGTTCTGCCGCTGATTGTAAACTACTTTGGAGGATTTTCGCCGGTTTCATTTTTGGCCAATATTTTAATTCTTGGAACGGTGCCGATGGCGATGTTTTTTGTATTTTTGCTTTTGCTTATTAATTTTATTTTTCCGTTCTTTGCATTTTTTATTGCCTGGATTTGCGAAATAATTTTGGGGTATCAGATTACGATGATAAATTTATTTTCCAAACTTTATATTCCCGGAGGAGATAGTTTTAAAAACGGGACATTCACGGCGATTTATATATTTTTGCTATTAGGATTTATAATTGTCTATAGGGATAAAATCTTAAATGAAAGAAAGTAAGTTAGCATCGTTTATTGTCATTCTTTTAGCACTCAATGTGTATTTGTGGCTTTTTGCGTTTGGAGAAAAAGTTGGAGTTGCTCCCGGGTTTTATTTTTTGGATGTTGGACAAGGAGATTCGGAACTAGTTGTCCTAAGTGATGGAGCGCGCATCCTTACGGACGCCGGACCAAACTTTGAAGTTGTTTCCGAAATTCAAAAAGTGTTGGGATTTTCCTCGAATTATATTGATCTTGGAGTCGTGACTCATACTCAATCCGATCATTTTGGAGGGTTTGCGGATTTAATTAAAAGATACTCTTTTGGGGCAATACTCTGGAATGGAGTGGAGCCATCTGGCTCTGGTAGCTGGGAAGCTTTTAAAGGGGACTTGGTGGGGTTGAATATTCCGCTGATTATAACCGGTGCGGGTACTATGATTTCCCAAGGGGAGGATGGTATAAAAATTTTAGCTCCGGATTATAAGCTTTCACTTTCTAAAGATATTAATGATGCTGGGATTGTGCAGAAAGTTAATGTCGGAGAAAGAACCGCTTTGTTTACTGCCGACATTAGCAAAAAAGTGGAAACATATTTACTACAGATATATGGAAATGAGCTCAAGGCGGATATTTTGAAGGTTGGGCATCACGGCTCTAAAACTTCAAGCGGATCGGCATTCGTTTCGACAGTAGATCCATCCATTTCGGTAATTGAAGTTGGACTCAAAAATCGATATGGACATCCGACAGCTGAAGTTTTAGCCATGCTTTCGTCGGTTTCCTCGAAAATTTTGAGAACAGATTTGAGCGGGACCCTGTTTTTGAGGCCGGAAGTATTAGGATTTAAAGTATTCACAAATTTGTGA
>CAZTBQ010000013.1:9414-13092 GCA_964612445.1 uncultured Candidatus Saccharibacteria bacterium
ATAGATGACTTTACTTATCAGAAACGTAAAGGTTCTTGGTGGCTCCAAAGAATATCCTGATTCCAGCGATGTTTTTATTGTCGGGGATAAGATTTCAGCCATTGGAAGTTTTCCGCAAAAGAAAGCGGATGTTGTTTTTGACGGACAAGGAGCATATTTAACTCCTGGGTTCATCGATTTAGGAACAACCAGTGATCATTATTTGGATATTTTGGACGATCCTGAGCAGGTTCATTATTTGAAGCAGGGAGTTACGACTGCAATTGGAGGACATTGTGGTTTTTCGCTCGCGCCGCTTCTTTATGGAAGATTGGATTCTCTCCGAAAGTGGGGAGATGTCGGAAGATTTAATAGTAATTGGCGTAGCACAAAAGAGTTTTTGAATGGATTTAAAGAACGAAAACTTGGAGTTAACTTTGGTACGCTCACCGGACACGTTACCGTTAGAGAAGATTTGATTGGAAATGCTCCGCGCGAGCTTTCGGTTAATGAACTAAATATTTTTAAAAAAGTTTTGAGAGATTCCATGCATGATGGTAGCTTTGGAATTTCATTTGGTTTGGAGTATAGCCACGGCAAGGTTGCGAGCTATCGAGAAATAAAAAATTTGGCGACTGTGGCGAGCGAGGAAAAAGCTTTGATTGGAGTGCACCTAAGGAGTCACTTGGCGGAAGAGGTTGAGCAGGCTCTTAGCGAGGCGCTAGGTTTGCAATCGGAGCTTAAATCCAATCCGAGCTTTTTGATTTATCATTTAAATCCTTTGAAACAATTATCTAGGAGATATGGGAATTTAATTTCATCTCTCGAAGAAGCCGGAAAGGAAAGGAATGTTTATGCGAGCATCCGACCATACGCGGAAAATATTATGCCGATATACTTTTTGCTTCCGGAATGGGCGCAGACCGGCTCGATTGAAGAAATGTACGGACGCTTGCAGGATGAATGGTTTGCGGAGCGCGTGAAAAAAGGAATTCGCGACGTAGTTCCGGAAAAGATTAAAATATTAAAAGCAATCGGCAATAACTTAGTAGAAGGAAAGACCCTTCGAGAATTTATGCAGATGAGAGAGATTGCCGATCCGGTTGAGGCAGTATTTAAGCTGATGATGATGACTAGACTTAGGGTTTCGATTGACGATAGTGAACTCAGCGAAGACTTGCTACAGAAAGCATTGGATAATCCAAGATTTTTGATTTCTACTCATGCTCCGAAAAATTCAGAATCATACGAATCCGCTTTCATAAAGTTTTTGGCGCGAGCGGAGGAAGGGGGTATCCAGAAGCTCGAAGAGGCGGTGAGGAAAATAACCGCTTTGCCAGCCAAATTGTTGAGCCTTTCCAATCGAGGCGTTGTTGCGGAGGGTAATTTTGCGGATTTGACGATATATAGAAACGGAAGAATTAAAGGTGTTATTTTAAACGGGAGCGTTGCATACAACGACGGCGAAATCTCCCGAAATTTTGGTCGACCATTATTCCGCAGTTTCCATGGCAGGAGTTAAATTCTTAAATTCAAAATCAGGGCATGCGCCGGATTATTTTTTGATTGTTGTTTTGGGCATTTTGGTGTTGCTGGGAATATTGGTTTTAACCAGCGCTTCATCGGATTTGGGGAGAATTAAATTTGGCGATAGTTTTTATTATTTAAAACAACAACTGCTTAAAGGTCTGCTTTTGGGGTTGATTGGTTTTGCCTTTGCGTATTTTTTTCCGTATCAAAAATATAAAAAGTTGGCACCGATATTTTTGGTTATAAATATAATTTTGTTAATTGTGGTCTTTACGCCGCTTGGCTTAAAAGCTGGCGGATCGTCCAGATGGATAGAATTAGGTCCGGTTAGTTTTCAGCCGGCAGAGCTTCTTAAAATTATTTATATTATGTACGTTGCGGCGCTTGTGAGTAGCGCCAAATTTACAGCCGGGAAGGTAAATTTTAAGGATAATTTTTTGCCATTTTTTGTGGTGACCGGAATGATTACCGGTCTTTTAATTATTCAGCCGGCAACGAGTACGGTGGCGATTTTGGTAGTTTCGGCTTCCACGGTTTATTTTATGGGAGGAGTTCCTTGGAGATATGTTTTGACAATTGCGGCGACCGGCATTGTTTTGGTTGGAATTTTGATATCTCTGGGAGGTTATAGATCCGCTCGAATTCAAGGATTTCTTAATCCGGATACCGGTAGTCAGGGAGTTAATTATCATCGCAATCAGGCGCTCATTGCCATAGGCTCCGGGGAGCTTTGGGGAATGGGATTTGGAAAATCGGTGGCGAAGATGAATTATTTACCGGAGGTTGTAGGGGATTCTATTTTCGCGGTATTAGCGCAAGAGATGGGTTTTGTCGGCGCTGGGTTTGTAGTCATTTTATTTTTGATATTAATTATTAGATTGCTATTAATTGCCAAAAACACCCGAGATAAATTTGGTAGGTTTATTTTGATTGGTTTTGCGGCAATAATTGCTAGCCAAGCTTTCGTAAATATGGGTTCGATTTCGGGTATACTTCCGCTTACCGGAGTTCCTTTGCCATTTCTTAGTTATGGAGGCACAGCGCTCGCGGTTTTTATGACTATGGGTGGAATAGCCGTCAATATTTCTAAATATTCAGGTTAACGATATAATAAATACAGATGAAAAGAATTTTACTTGCCGGTGGGGGAACAGGAGGACATATTTATCCATTACTAGCCGTTGCCGAACAATTGAACAGGGATGCTGCCGATACTGAATTGCATTACATTGGCGACCCAGGAATTTTTGAACCAGAATTTTTGAGCAGAGGAATAAAAATTCATAAAGTGATGACCGGGAAAATCCGTCGTTACTTTTCTCCGCTTAATTTGATTGATATTCCTAAAACTTTTATTGGCTTGATCCAGTCTTTTTTTGTGGTGTATTGGATTATGCCGGATGTTCTTTTTTCCAAAGGTGGACCGGGATCGGTTGGTGCCGTAATCGCGGCTTGGTTTCACATGGTTCCGATTTTAATTCATGAGTCCGACGCGGTTCCGGGACTTAGTAATTTAATTTCCGCAAAATTTGCAAAAAGAATCGCGGTGAGTTTTGAAAACGCTGCGCGATATTTTATTCCGCCAAAATTGATTCGAACGGGGAATCCGATCCGCCCGGGAATGCTTTCGCAGAAAATGGATTCCGCAAGCGCAAAAGAAACTTTAGGATTTTCAACTGACACTCCATTGCTTTTAGTTTTGGGAGGTTCTCAAGGTTCGCAAAAAATAAATGAGTTTATAGTGCAAATATTAAAACAGATTGTTCCGCAAACTCAGATTTTGCATCAGACCGGTATTCCTAACTTTTCGGAGGTTAAAAAAATGGCCGAGGCAAGTTTTTTGGATATCGACGTAAAGTTGGAAATTAAAAATAGATATCAACCAATGGCATATTTGGACCAGGTTACGATGGCGCGCGCATTGTCCGCAGCGGATTTGGTAATCGCTCGCGCAGGAAGCGGAACAATTTTTGAGATAGCCAGTTTTGGGAAGGCTTCAGTTTTAATACCACTTCCATCGGCAGCCAATGATCATCAGAGAGAAAATGCATATGCGTATACCGCGACTGGAGCCGGAATCGTGGTTGAAGAAGCAAATTTTTCTGCTTCAATTTTTGCAAATCAAATTACGAAGTTTTTAAGTAGCCCGGATTTAATGACCAAAGCAGG
>CAZTBQ010000014.1:0-1776 GCA_964612445.1 uncultured Candidatus Saccharibacteria bacterium
GATTACTGTCTCTCGCCTGCTTAATTAGTTCAGCTGGGTTCAAGGTCATCACTACGACAACCGAAAGAATTGCCACAAGCGCAAGAACCACGAGAAGTTCGATAAGAGTAAAGGAATTACGATTCTTATTCGTATTATTTGTATAATTCGTAGACATTCGTATATTGGTATTGTTATCAGCTATGTGCGAAGCCTTTCGAAAATGTCTTTTTCAATCTGAGCCCTGTCGGCACCAAATTTCATTCTGGAAAGTTCTTTGATGTTTTCTGCCAGCTCTGGATTTCCTTTCATCCATGAATTCTTTACAGCCTCAATTACAAACGGTTTTTGCGTAATTCCGTTTATCTGCATTTTGGCATGAGCCTTAAAATTATCCACATTCACCAAATCATTTTGATCGAAAACCGGCTCAAACTGTTTCGCCAAAAAATCTGCATCTTGAGCGCCAACGCGCATAACCAAGAGTGAGCCGACGTTACCAAAGACGGCATCCCGAATATTTTCTTTTAGCTGGGCGATGAACTGGTGAGCCACAGTTAAAGTTAATTTATACTTGCGAGCTTCAGAAAAAATACTGGCAATTGAGTCGGTGGCAAAGTTTTGAAATTCATCGATAAACATATTCATATCCGGTAACTTGGATTTATCTTGCGTGTCTACACGCGACATTGCCGCCATGAGCAACTTGCCAATAAATATCATTCCCAAAAGATTGGCGTTAATGTCCCCGATTTTACCTTTGGAAAGATTAACAATGAGTATCTTCTTATTGTCCATTATCTCTCTAAAATTCATCGAAGATTTATGCTGACCGATAATTGGACGCATATAATCGTTAGCAATAAAGTTGCTGAATTTTGAAGTTATATATGGCGTGAGGTTTTGTAATGACGCTTCACCGCCAGCTTTAGTGGCTTCTTTCTCCCAGAAGTCCACAACAATTGGATTTGTTATTCTGGCGAGCTTACGTTTTCTAAATTCTGCATCGGTAAAAATCCTTGGCACTTCAATTAAAGTTGCCGGCTCGTTAGGCATATCTTCCATTAAAAGCAGGAGCGCGTTTCGCATGTATTGCTCGAACATCGGACCTCCGGTAGCTTTCAAATCGTAAAGCTTGTCAAAAATGCCAAGCATTTCGTTGATAATGAAGGTCTTCTCTTCCGGACGATTAAAATTATAGTCCAACATATTTATCGCCATTGGACGCGACAAATCTCCCGGGTCAAAATAGATTACATCTTCCGCTCTTTCTTTTGGGATATGAGCTAGAGCATTTTCGGCCAACTCACCGTGTGGATCAATAATGCAAAGGCCCTTTCCGTTTTTAATATCTTCTAAAATCAAATCTCCGATAAGCGTAGTTTTACCTGTACCGGTCTGACCAATTACATACATGTGTCGCCTTCTGTCTTCGTCAGTAATATATATTTGTTTTCGCGAACCCATATAGGTGCTTTCTCCAATCAAAGTTCCGGAGGTCGGTAGATTTTCCGGTGGCGGAGCTTCCTTGGATTTTAGCCATTTTATTCGCGGGGTTTCGGTGGACGAAATTGGAAAATGATAAAGTCCGGAAATTTCTTCTGAATTCAAAACCAACTTCTCGGATTCTTCAAACTCGCGGAAGATGAATCGATAGATCAGATCTTTAGGGTTTTTTAGCTTATTGACCTTCAAAACGTTGTGCTCCGGCGAAGTAAATTGATCAAAGCCGGCAGCTATTCCGTCGAAAAGATAATCTGCCTGCATCTGAGTTGGAGCGGAAACGCATATTCTTAA
>CAZTBQ010000014.1:1876-9710 GCA_964612445.1 uncultured Candidatus Saccharibacteria bacterium
TCTTTTTTAAGTGATTTTGGGATTTTTACCAGATACAACTGACTCTCGAGAGAATCTTTAAGAACTCTTCTTTTGCGAATTAGGCGGGCTACGAAGAAGAGTGAGATTCCTAGTATGAGGACGACCGAAAGACCTACATACAATAGAGTTATCATTTAATAATTCCTTTTTGTTTTAAATATGGGAGAAGCTTTTCGGCTAAAGCATCATGAAACGCATCCAAAATATATGGCTGTTCGCTTTCTGCTTTTCGATTGGCGGCATCCAGTCCGGCATCAGCCGCTATCTGTAGTAAGTCTTCAATTTTTTTCTTATCTTCTTCAGAATAATTTTTTGTGTATTCCGGAAGCACATCTAGATTACTCTGGACAACGCTTGGCGTCTTGTCTAAAGAAGCCGAAACCGCCTGAATGCTTTGCCTGACTGCTTCCTGCGTATGCGAAGCAATATTCTCATCAACTGTACGCTTGTCGAGTTGTTCTCCTATTTTTTGAACATCCGGGGATGGAAGCGGGATTTCTAATTTAGGTTCTTGTGGTTCCATTTTGGTATAATGTATTTAATGACTAAAAAAACTTATGCGTTTTTGTTTCTAATAATAATTATAGCAAGTTTCGCTCGCCTTTACCAAATAGGAAAACTTCATCCCGGACTTTATCCTGACGAAGCTATGAATGGCAATAATGCCTTAGAGGCTATAAAAACCGGCGACTATAAAATATTCTATCCGGAGAATAATGGACGCGAAGGACTATTTATTAATATCCAAGCTGGGTTCGTTAATGTACTTGGAAACAAGCCGTGGGTTTTACGTTTGCCGAGCGCCATTTTTGGAATTCTTACCGTGCTTGGGGTATTTTATCTTGCAAAAGAACTGTTTTCTTCTGTTGGAGTTGGGCTAATTTCGTCTTTTATAATGGCGGTTAATTTCTGGCATATTAATTTCTCGAGGATGGGCTTTAGGGCGATAATGGCCCCCTTGCTTTTAGTCTGGGCGGTTTACTTTCTTTTGCTTTCGCTGCGGAAGTGGGACATATACAAACGGACTGCGCTCACGGTTGCTGTTTTGGGTGGATTGATTTATGGACTAGGATTTCACACATATATTGCATATCGTGCTACTCCGTTATTATTTTTGCTACTAATCCCCTTCTTTAAAAGCAAGCCGGGTTTTTGGAAGCTGACTGGAGCGTTTATTTTAGGAACAATAATAACTGCATTGCCGATTGGATTATATTTCCTCAATAATCCCGCCGACTTCCTCGGAAGGACAGCTCAAGTCTCGATATTTACTGCTGGATCACCTATTAAAGATATCTTAATGAATTCATTAAAAACACTGGCAATGTTCTTCTTTAATGGAGACTGGAATTGGAGACATAATTTTGCGGGGCGCGCAGAATTTTTCTGGCCAGTGGCAATTCTTTTTGGACTTGGATTGGCTTACTCTTTATTCAAAGTTACTTCCAAAAATTTCCGCAACAACTCTTTCCCGTTTGCCCTGTTACTTGGTTGGCTCGCAGCGTGCTCCTTGCCGGTTATTGTCTCCAGCGAAGGCATACCACATGCTCTGCGCGCAATTTTACTAATACCTCCGGCGGTAATTTTGGCGGGCTATATTGCCAATGCTATTTACGAAAAGTTAAAATTTGTTTCTTTGCTTGCAAGAGATCCGAAAAGATATATGCGCTCGTTAAACCTATTTTCCGTAACACTACTCATTCTGCTTGCTGTTGAAGGTTTTTCGACATATTTTCTTCTTTGGGGACGAAATCCAAAAACGGCAGAGTCTTTCAACGTAAACTACGTTGAAATTGCGGATCGTCTGAATAAACTGCCTCTTGAAACTCCCAAATATGTTTTAGTTGAAGCTGGGGGCGTATTGGTTAAGAATCTTCCAATGCCAACCCAAACGGTAATGTTTATAACTGATACTTATTTGCCGCAGGATCAAGAAGAAAAAAATATCCACTACGTCTTAAGCCAAAGCGAAATACCGATTGGAGCCCACGTAGAAGTTCTTAAATAACTAGAAATAAAAAATACCCATGGCCCCTGGGTATTTTTTATTTAATTACTATTTCGGTATGAATCTGTCTGTGTCCTTTCTTGGTGCGTCTTCGGGTTTTGGAGTGATATTTAAATACGATCTTTTTCTTATCTTTTACCTCTCCACCGATGACGTCGGCCTCTACGGATTTTCCTTCCAAGTATGGAGCGCCAATTTCAACCTTGTCTCCCTCTACCCAAAGCAAAACTTTTTCGAATTTAAATTTGGAACCAGAATCAACTCCAAGCTTTTCAACTTTGAGTTTGTCTCCGGCCTTCACTTTATATTGCTTTCCGCCTGTTTCTATTACTGCAAAATCCATTTGTTTTAATTGACTCCAATCATAGCCGAAACCGCTATAAAAATCAAGGCTGACACCAGAATAGACACTGCCGAGGTTAAAAGCGATAAAAATCTGCTCCTTTCGTGTAGACTAATTGCCAAAAAATAGTCTGCGGTGGCAAATACCATGCCGGTAACAATAAGCATTAATATGTCCCAAACCGAGCCGATTCTGAATATTCCCATAGAATTTGCGTACTGTAATATTTGTGGTTGATCGGAGGAATAAAGCGAAACAATAACCCAAACTACCGCACAGAAAAGCCCGAAGATGTTTAGCCCTAGGGCAACCACCGGAAACCTATATTTTGAAATGTGGCGATATATCATTTTATTTAATTACTGATCTTATAGCACTTGCGGCATCGTCTGGATCGACTGAATTTATATCCACCCCAGTACTCCACTCAAAACCACCAAATAGCGATAGCTTTGGAATGATTTCCATGTGCCAATGGTAATGGCTGTATTCAAGCTTCCCATGAAATGGCGAGGTGTGTAAAAAGAAATTATAATCCGGATCACCTAAAGCATCTTTTATTGCCGACAAAACTTTAGCGGCAACCTTAGCTGTAGAGAATAAAATATCATCGGTAGTCTCTTCAAATCTTGACTGGTGTTTTTTTGGAAATATTCTCACCTCATATGGAGCGCGAGAAGCGAATGGCGCCATTGCAACCACCCCATCTTCTTCATAAATAATTCTTGAGCCATTCTGGAGCTCGTGACGGATGATCGCGCAATGGACGCAGTCGCCATTTTCTCGATAATATCGCAGTGAGCCTTCGAGCGATCTTCGAACGTCCGGCGGGACAATAGGCAAGGCTAGAATCTGGTAGTGCGGATGATAAAGCGAGCCTCCGGCGCTCGGGCCATAGCTTTGGAACAAGGATGCATAGTTGTTGCAAGCGTCTTTTTCCAAATATTTAAATCTTTCTCTAAATGTCGCAAATAATCTTTTTAACTTATCATCTGGCAAGGCTGGAAAGTTTCCGTCGTGATCCCGGGTAATAACTAGCTCGTGCCGCCCAACGCCCTCAACAACTTTATATGGACCGACCGAACTTTCGTTGGCGCAAAGTTCGTTAATATTGATTGCCGGATATTTGTTTGGAATAACTGCGACTTCCCAATTTTTTTCGTCAGGGAAGGCATAGAAGATTGGCAAATTTCCAGATTTTTCCAAATCTTCGAATGGACAAGTTTCTTTCGGGGATGGGACTCTTTCCGTTTTGGTGCTTTTAAAATCAACTGGACGATTTTTTCTTCCCGTTGAGATTATTATCCAATCTTTCGAAACTGGATCTTGTCTAAATTGCGACATATGCATTAAGAATACAACAACAAATGCCGACTAACAACTTATCACCAACAACCAATAACTAATCACTTATAACAAAAACCTAATTAATTATTTGAGGCGGTTTTCGTAATACCAGTTCAAGACATCTTTCGCAATTGGAACTGCGTTTAGACTTCCGGCTTTTGCCCTTTCAACCAAAATTAATATTGCTATTTGCGGAGCTGAGCTATCGCCTTCTGAATACGGGCCGTATCCTACAAAGAAAGCATTTTCTGCTTGATTATTTTGAATCTGCGCGCTTCCGGTTTTTCCGGCGACACTGAATGGCAAATCTTTTAAGATGCGCGCAGTTCCCAGATCGGAAGTAACCGTTCTCCTCATCCCAACTTGAACCTCCTTTATTGCCGGGTAATATTCTGTAAGGTCTTTACTCAGTATTCCAGATTCGCCAAGAATTGTTGGTGTATATAGTTTCCCGCCATTGGCAATTCCGGAAATATAATTGATTAGTTGAATCGGAGTGACCGTCAAATCTCCCTGTCCGATACTTACGTTATATGTATCTCCAAGCAGCCACGACCCCCTACCGCTATTCTCTTTCCATTCCGCATCAGGCAAGAACCCCCTAGCTTCATTTGGCAAATCTATTCCGGTCAACGAACCAAATCCAAATTTTGACCACCAGTTTTTTAACCTGCTTATCCCAAGCCCCTCAACTCCAAAAGCTCCGCCACCCACAGTATAGAAATATACGTTAGAAGATTGCGCTATTGCTGAATATAAGTTTACGTAACCCTGAGGTCTCCAATCTGGGAATCTACTAGGCTTGTCCGGATTATACGGGTTTGGCACCTCCAAGAATCCCGGAGAAAACACAGAAAAAGTTGGCGGGACAATGCCTTCAGTTATAGCCGCAACCCCAACCAACGGTTTAATCGTGGAGCCAGGAGCGTATGCGCCGCTTACGGCTCGATTGAATAGTGGCTTCTTCGGAGAATTGAGAATTTCATTTCTCTCTTTGGTTTTTCCAGATAAATGGAAAACGTTATTATCAAAAGTCGGGAAGCTGACCATGGCTAAAATTTCGCCGTTTTGAGGATTCATTGCCAAACCGACCCCGGAATCTCTGTCTAAACTTCTAAGACCAGATAGCATTCGACTATAGAAATACTTTTGTAAATCTCCATCAATTGAAAGCTCTAGCTTTTTGCCGATTTTTGGCTCAGCAGACTCACCCTCTCCAATAACCTCTCCTTTTGCATTTCGCAAAATAACTTTGCCTCCGGGAGTTCCAACCAGATCGCTATTAAACTGAAGTTCGACTCCGGCCTTTCCCACATAATCCTCACCGCTAAGCGATTGGTCGATTTCCAAATCTTTTCCGGTAACCAATCCGACGTATCCTAATATGGTTGAGAATGGAGTGCCCTCGGGATAATTTCGAATATAATTTTCCTCCAAAACAATTGCTGGATTATCTTGATTTTTAACCGCAATGTATTGCTCGTTGCTTAAATTCTCGGAAAGCGTCACCGGCTCCGCATATATGTCGAAATTAACATTCTTATCTGAAATCCGCGAATGAACTTCGTCTTCACTCAGGCCAAATGTCTCCAGGATAAATTGGATTGTGCTCCCCCGGGAGGCAGTATTTTTTAAAAATTCTTTTACGTTTAGCTTAGCTGAAAATACCGCCTTATTATCTGCTAGAACGTTTCCATTCCTGTCGGTAATAATTCCTCTCGGCGCCAAAATTCTATCGGTTTTATTTAAATTGGATTCAGCACGCTTCTGATATGCTTCTCCTCTTATGACCCCCAAATAAAAAACTCTGCCGAACATAAATGCTCCCAGAATGAAAACTATTATTCCGAATATAAAAATTGGTCTTTCTCCCAGTGGAACTTCGGCAAACCCCAAATCATCCGCCCACTCATCACTCAGGGACTCTTCAAATGCGATCTCGTTATTGTGATTTTTTTTCATTTTCTAAATATTATGTCCTCGCATAAACCCGCGCATAAGCAAAAAGATTGCCCAGCCGAAGAGAGAAGAAACCGCTAAATTAAACAACATAAAGGCTGGGTTACCCACAAGGCTACTTGTCGCCACTAAAAAATAAAATGCTCCTATGCCGAGTGTCGACATAAAAAATGATGAAAACCATGACTGCCACGGGAAAAAGTTTTGAGATAAAAATCCCACAACTGGGAATATTAATAGAAAGGTTTTTTCCATCCCCGGAAGTAATAGTCCGGAAAAAATAAAAAATAAAAAGCCATAGAAAAATACAAACTCCGAAAAGGTTAAGAACAAAGGAAGAATCAGACTTACCACAATCAAAAGATCGAATGTCCAAGCAAATGAAGCCTGGAGCTTAAGCTGAATAAGCATGGCTAACAACAAAAAAAGTGTTGCTCCAATTATTTTCGAAATACAAAATTTATTATCGATCATTTTGTAAATAAACAATTCTTAAATCGGTTAAGTTATAACTTAACTTTAGCTCTCCCTCATAAAAAACACTCGTTCCCGAAACCTCTATTGGACCAAGTTCTCCCAAAACTAAGCCGAACGGAAAATCTTTCGAAGACGAATAGACAACTTCTCCAGCATCAACAATAGATGATTTTGGAATTAAGGTTATCTTGGGATTGGGACCGCCCTTGAGTAGGGCAGGAACGCTGGTTTTCCCAATATATACCGGAAGCTCGAAATTTGGATCAAAAACTGTGCGAACCACACTAGAATCAGATGTCGTCGAAATAATTTTTCCTGCAAGAATACCTTCTGTGGTGATTGCGGCGCCACCCAACTTCACCCTGGAGGTTGAACCGGCATCTACGGAAATTTCGTTCTTTAGATTGAATGGGTAAACCGAATATACGAATCCTGAAATAAAATCTGTCTTTTTTCCCGTAGAAAAAACTTTTAGTTCTGCCGCTTTCTCGCCTAGGTTATTTACATCTATTTTTTTTGTATTCAAAATTCCGAAAGTTAAAATTTCGCCGATTTTTATCGAAACCTTGGGAGTTAGAAAGCCCAAACAGATAAAAATTACTCCAAGTATAATTAAAGTAATTTTTCCGTTCGTCATGTAAGTGATATTTTAATTGGCTTTAATGAATTCTCAAAAAGTTGCCCGTAAGTTTTTGGATCTTCCACCATCATTCCAAGCCCTCGTATTAACGCGGTGAGTGGATCCTCAGCAACTTGAGTTTTAACTTCTGTTTCTTTTTCTATTAACTCATCCAATCCGCGGAGCATCGCACCGCCGCCGCAAAGATATATTCCCTGCTTCAGCATATCTCCGGCAAGTTCCGGCGGAGTTGCCTCAATTACTTCATGGGTTGCGTCTAAAATTGTATGTAGTGACTTTGCCAGGGCAGCGCGTAAATGAGTGTTCTTGAGCAATATTTCGCGCGGCAAACCGGTAGCTAAATCACGGCCCCGAATAGCAATTTCGATTTTTTCATCCAGTGGGACTGCGGAGCCAACGGCAATCTTAGCCATCTCGGCGGTTGACTCACCTATCGCAAGCTTATATTCGTCGCGGATGAATCTAATAATGTCTTCGTTAAATTTATCCCCGGCAACTTTTAAAGTTCTGGAGACAACTGTTCCTCCCATAGAAATTACAGCGATATCCGTAGTGCCGCCACCTATATCGATTATTAAGCTTGCAGTTGGAGAATCGATTGGAAGGCCGGCTCCTAAAGCGGCAGCAACTGGAGACTCTACTAGATGAACTTTTGCAGCTCCGGCGCTCAAGGCTGCGTCCTCAACAGATTTACGTTCAACTTCGGTTAAATTTTCTGGAATTCCCAAAACGGCATGTCGAAATCCGAAAACTTTTCCCTTGGAAATTCTCATTAAAAATTGGCGAAGGAGTTCTTGCGCCATATCGAAATCAGAAATGACTCCACCAACCAAAGGTCGTACAACGCTAATATGCGAAGGTGTTCTGCCCAACATTTTCTTTGCCTCCTCGCCGACCGCCAAAATTTGGTTGGTCTTATGATTTAAGGCGGCAATTGACGGTTCGCTAACCACGATCCCTTTATTTTTCAAATAAACCAAGGAGTTTGCAGTTCCAAGATCTATGCCGATGTCTTTGAAAAAGGTATCTAAAAGCATGT